>DATBBR010000057.1 GCA_036270875.1 Acidimicrobiales bacterium | reverse complement strand
CGATCCACCCCTTCATGCACGGCAGGCTCACCGTGACGAGCTGACGGACAGCAGCCCGTCGACAGAGGAGGGGCGCACCGACGGGGCGCCCCTCGGTGTCCAGGCCGTCGCCGGCTCAGAACTGGGTAATGGCCTCGATCTCGGTCTGGAGCTGCTTGTACTCGGGAGCGTTGGTGAGCGGCAGCAGCGACATGAGCTTGGCCATGTTGCCCGTCACCTTGACCCGGCCCTGCATGAACGCGGCGTTGGCGTCCAGCTCGCCCTTCTGGATCTTCTGGGCGTCCTCGTAGGTCTGGGTCAGGGTCACCTCGGCGTCGGGGAGATCGCCGAGCGTGCTCTCCTTGAGCTTGCCGTTCTCGAGCAGCCAGTAGTAGTGGATGTCGCCGTCGGGTCCACCGGTGACGACGTACTGCATGCGGGCCGACGCACCCGGTCGCTCGGGCTGCCCCTCCGCCAGCTTGCGCGCCTCATCCAGCCACTCCTGGCTCAGCCACTTCGCCATGATGATCGTTTCCCCTCGCTCTGGTCGGTGTCGCGCTGTGGACGACCGGAATGCTACCGGCTGACGCGATCCCTGACCCCGGCGAACAGGTCGTCCTCGGGCGACGCCCCGTCCCCGCCCGTCCCGTCGACGTGGGTGCGGGCCAGGACGTACTCGTCGTAGGGATGAATGGTCCGGGCCACCTCGGGCGGGAGGCCGAACCAGAACGGGGACGTCGGATCGACCTGGGTGGCGTGGGCCAGGAGCGCCTCCGGACGCACGTCGGCCTGCTCGGATACGTCGATGCTGGTGGTGATGTGCGGCTCGGGACGCTCCCCGTCGGTCCATTCCTTCGGGAACGGCGATTCGAGGCCCAGCTCCAGGAACTTCTGATGGGTGGCCAGGACGCGGGCCCGGGACCAGACCGTGTAGTACAGCTTCAGCGGCTGCCAGGGGGGGTCGGGCCCCGGGTAGGCGTCGGGGTCGGCGGCGGCGTCGAAGGCGGCCAGGCTGATGTCGTGGACCCGGAGGTGGTCGGGGTGGGGATAGCCCCGCTGGTCGTCACCGTAGGTCACGACCACCTGGGGACGAACCCGGCGGATCACCGCCACGAGGCGCCCGACGGCCTCGTCGAGGGGCGCCTGGACGAACGATCGCGGGTCTTCGTTCTCGGGGGTGCCCGGCATGCCCGAGTCCCGGTAACCGAGGAGGACGACCTCGTCGTAGCCGATGATCTCGGTCGACCTGCGCAGCTCCTCCATGCGGATATCCGCCAGGCGGTCGCGCACCTCGGGACGATCCATGGCCGGATTGAGGATGTCCCCCGACTCGCCACCGGTGCAGCACACCAGCACGGTCCGGACGCCCTCCTGGTGGTACCGGGCTACCGACCCGGCGCCCTTCGACGCTTCGTCGTCGGGATGGGCGTGCACGGTCAGCAGGCACAGCGGCGCATCCATGCCCGTACGCTATTCGCCTCGAGTCACGGTGCCGGTCGTCGCGGCGCCATCGAGGGCGGGTGGCGCGGCGGCTCCGACCCCGGTCCTCAGTGCGCGACGATCGGCCCGTGGAGCACCCGGTAGCCGACCCTGGCCTTCCGCCGTGGGCCGCGCACCTGCCAACGGGGCTGGACCCCACCAAGGTCGACCTGTTGGAGGAGCGCAGCCTGGTGCGGGCCTGGACCCGACGATGGGTCGAGGATCCCGAGCGGCCGACGCTCTGGGACGAGCAGCGGGGGTGGCGCACGGCCGGCCAGCTGGAGCGGTCGAGCCGTCTTGTCGCCGCGCGCCTGCACCGGGCCGGCCTCCGCCCCGGTGACCGCGTCCTCCTGAGCGCGCCGGCCTCGACGGCCCTCGTCGAGGCCTACGTCGGTGCCCTCCGGCTCGGCGCGGCCGTGGTCCCGCTCAACACGGCCTACCGCGAGCGCGAGATCGCCCACATCGCGCTCGATGCCGCACCGCGGGGCGCGGTCGTCGACGACCCCGAGCGGGCCGCATGGATCCGCCAGGCGGCGGGCGACGTGACGGTGGTCGCCCCCGAAGTCGATCTGCCTGACGGTCCCGTCCCCGATCTGGACGCCGTCGGCCCCGACGACCCTGCCCTCGTCTGCTACACCTCGGGCACCACCGGTGCGCCGAAAGGCGCCCTCCTCCGCCATGGCAACCTCCTGGCCAGCGCCGAAGGGCTGCGCCTGGCGTGGCGGTGGACCGAGCACGATCGCCTCGTCCTGGCCCTCCCCCTCTTCCACCTGCACGGGCTCGGCGTGGGGCTCCATGGGACCCTCCTGGCCGGCGCCTCGGCGGTTCTCCTCCCCCGCTTCGACGTCGACACCGTGCTCGATGCCAGCCTCCGCCACCAGGCCACGCTGTTCTTCGGTGTACCGACCATGTACACCCGGCTCGCCGCCTCGACACGAGTCGTCGAGCTGGGGCGGCTGCGGCTGTGCGTGTCGGGCTCGGCGCCCCTGTCGCCCACGGTCTTCGGACGTGTGGCGGCGGGCTCGGGGCTGCGAATACTCGAACGCTACGGCATGACCGAGACCCTCATGAACGTCTCCAATCCCTACGAGGGCGACCGCCGTCCGGGCACCGTTGGGCTGCCCCTTCCCGGCGTCGAGATGCGCCTGGCGGGTCGGCCGCGGGGAGAGATCCTGATCAGGGGGCCCAACGTCTTCAGCGGCTACTGGCGGGCCGAGGCGGCGACCGCCGCCGTGTTCGACGAGGACGGCTGGTTCCACACCGGCGACGTCGGCGAGCTCGACGAGGCGGGCTACCTCCGGGTCGTCGGGCGGAGCCGGGAGCTGATCATCACCGGCGGCTTCAACGTCTACCCCCGCGAGGTCGAGGAGGTGCTCCTCTCGCACCCGGGAGTCGCCGAGGCCGCTGTCGTCGGCACGCCGTCGGAAGAATGGGGCGAGGTCGTGACCGCCTACGTCGTGGCCGGTCACCCCCGGCCCGGCACCGACGAGGTCCTCGAGCTGGCCGCCGAGCACCTCGCCCCGTTCAAGCGGCCCCGACTGGTCCGTTTCGTCGAGTCCCTGCCGCGAAACGCCCTGGGGAAGGTCAAGCGGGACGAGCTCACCGGCGAGTGAGGCCGGCAGCTCAGTCAGGGGCCGTCGCCGCCACGCCGTGGGCCTGGCCCGGGTTGACCACCCAGGCGTAGGCCTCGGCCAGCTGCAGCAGCGACCTGGGCTGCCAGCGTTCTCCGCCCAGCCGGTGATCTGGGCGAGCAACGCCGTCTCGGCCGCCTTCACCGCCGCGACTCTTTCATTGTCATCCGCGTACGCCATGGCGGCGAAGGGTACCCCGCAGGGCGCTCCAGGCCGGCGCCCGGCGGGAGGGGTCAGCCGATGGCGCGCACGGCGACGAGGACGCCCAGCACGACAAGGACGACCCCGGCGATCGGGAGAATCCAGGTCATCTCGGACGTGCTCGTCGAGACGGCCGCCGAGCCGCGTCGGGACGCAACGCTCGATCGGGCCACCCGGGCACCGGCGAGCCCGATGCCCACGACGATGAGGACGATACCCAGGAGGATGTGCTTCATAGAACGCGGACTCTAGACCCCGCCGACGACCCGCTGCGACAGCCCCGTAGACGCCGATTGTCCGAAAAGTACTAGTACGCAGGGACTAGACCGCTCACCGGCGAATCTCTGCTGCGGTCGTCGTAGGTGACAGGATCCAGGGGGCTCGGTTGCGCACCAGGAGATATGCCGGGGGATTCCTCTCGGCCCGCCCCACTCGGGACGGGCGCCGGTGACGGATCTCCGGCTCGAGGATTGCGCCCCGCCCCGGTCGGCGGAGCTGGCGGAGGCGATCGAGCGGGCGACCTCCTCGCGGCTCTTCTTCGTGCGGGCTGTCGCCCGAATCCTGCTGGCCGTCGACGCCGGCCTCCTTCCCAGTAGGCGCCGGGCGCAGCGGGCCGGTCGCGGCATGCGGCGGCTGGGAACGCTCATGGCCCTTCCGGTCACCCTCCCCCAACGGGGTCTTGCCCGTCTCGTGGCGCGCCCCCGGGGGCCGGCGGTTCCGGAGCTGGTGGATCCCGAACCGTCGCCAGCGCGACCGGCGCCGGAGGCCGTGGCGCGCCGCAGGTCCCGGGCGCGACTGCTCGGCACCCCGGCCACGACCTCGGCCATCCTCGCCGACCTGACCAGGCCGGCCCGCGTGCTCGTGCCTCGCCGCCCTGCGACCGCCACCGTCGCCACGCTGCGCCGCCTGCCCATCGTCCTGGCCGACGCCAAGCGGGCGCCGGCCACCCTGGCCAAGGTGGCGCTGGCCGGCTCGATGACGCTCACGATCCTGGGCGGTAGCGCCGCAGCGGCCGCCTACTCCGGCGCTGGGTCGGGAGGCGTCGCCGGCCAGGTGCGCTCCGCCCTGCCCGGGACCCCGGGCACTACCGCCGCCGGTGCCCACCCGGGGGCGGCCGGCAAGGCTCCGGGTCACACCGCGCTGGCGAGCAGCGCGAGCGGTGGCCCGGCCACGGCGTCCATCCCTCCGGCGACCACGCCAGCCCCCACCGGTCCCCCCGTCGTCCCCGCCCTACGGGGCGGGCTGCCCCCGGGCAAGGGCATGTGGCTCTTCGAGCCCAACAAGGTCGAGGGTGGCAACGTGTCGGCCATCGTGGCCAAGTCCACGGCGACGGGCCTCCACTACCTGTACGTCCATCTCGGCTCGAGCACCGGCGGCTTCTTCGGCCAGGGCTTCCTCGATCAGCTCCTGCCCGCCGCCCACGCCGCCCACATCCGCGTCTACGGCTGGGACTTCCCGTACTTCACCCCGCCCGAGGCCGACGTGAGCCGGGCCGTGGCCGAGATCAACTACCGGACGCCGGGTGGCGATCGGATCGACGGACTCGCCGCCGACATCGAGCCGGAGCCTGGCGTCAACCTCTCGGCCGCGACGGCCGGCGCCTATTCATCGGGCCTGCGCGCCGCCGTCGGTCCCGCCTATCCCCTCATCGGCGTGGTGCCCCGCCCCAACGGCACGGGGTATCCCTATGGCGCGGTGCTCTCGCACTTCGACGCCGTGGCCGTGATGGACTACTGGCTCGACCGCGAGCCGGGTGCCGACATCGCCGGAGCCGACGCCAACCTGGTCGGCCAGAACGTGGCCATGGTCCCCGTCGGCCAGGCCTACGACGGGGCCGAGAACGGCGTGCCCGGGAGCCCGTCCGCCGCCGCCATCCTGCGCTTCGTGCAGGTGGCCGAGCAGACCGGCGCCGTAGGGGTCTCCTTCTGGTCCTGGCAGGACACCACGCCGCAGGAATGGGACGCCATCCGCACCGCTCCGCAGTTCAGCCTCCCCACGGCGCCAGCGGCGATGACGCCCGGGCAGATCCGGACCTGGCAGGTGCTGCTCAACAGCCTGGGCTTTCCCACCTGGCCGACCGGCGTGTGGGACCAAGCAAGCGTCACGGCGGTCTCCCACTACCAACGCGCCGCCCATCTGCCGATCACAGGGGTGGTGGACGACGCGACCAAGGCCGTCATCCTCACCCCGGTCCCTCCGCCCATCCAGACCTCGCACGCGCCCGCGCCGGCGCCCGCGCCGGCGCCCGCGTTGGCGCCAGCCCCGGCACCAGCGCTGGCTCCCACGACGACCGACCCGCTCAAGCCCAACCCCCTTCTCCCCTTCCTCTCGAGCTCGCAGGGCATGGGCACCCCGACCTCGTCGCCGGCGCACTGATCCGCGGCCGGGGCGCCAGCGTGGCGTTCGTCACCGTGTCCGCGGCCTGACGCGGGGTAGAACAGAGCCCGTGGCGTGGCGGCTGGGGGACGACAGGTGGACGGTGGCCGCGGGTCGAGCCGTCGAGCTACCGGGGCGGGGCACGACCTTCGTCCGTGAGGTCGCCGGGCCCCGACGAGCACCAACCGTGATCCTCCTGCACGGGCTGGCCGCGACCGGCGGCCTCAACTGGTTCGCCGCCTTCGGCCCGCTGGGCCAACACTTCCGTGTGGTGGCGATCGATCACCGCGGGCACGGCCGCGGCCTGCGGTCTCCGGCGCCGTTCAGCCTGGACGACTGCGCCGACGACGTCGTGGCCGTCGCCGACCAGCTGGGCATTCGCAGCTTCATCCCGGTCGGGTACTCGATGGGTGGGCCGATCGCGCAGCTCGTCTGGCGGCGACACCCCGATCGGGTCGATGGCCTGGTGCTCTGCGCCACCAGCCGGGACTTTCGGGGCCGCTGGCACGAGCGGGTGCAGTTCGCTGGGCTGGGGCTGGTCATGACCGGCCTGCGGCTGGCGCCCGTGCCGGCCGTGGAGCGACTGGCCGAGCAGCTCCCCGAAGGGCTGGCCGACGTGGCCAGCCGGCGCTGGGCCTTCGGCGAGCTCCGCCGCCACGACGTCCGCAGCGTGCTGGAAGCAGCCGAGGCCCTCGGCCGGTTCAGCTCCAGGGCCTGGATAGGCGACGTCGACGTGCCGGTGTCCGTCGTCGTCACCTCCCAGGACCGGCTGGTCCCGCCGAGACGACAGGTCAAGCTGGCATCGTCGATACCGACTGCCGTTATGCACGTCGTCGACGGCACCCACATGGCCCCCGGCTCCGACCCCGACCAGTTCGCGGACGCCCTGGTCGACGCGTGCAGACTCGTGGCCAGGCGGGCGGTCCAGCGGCCTCGACCCCGGGCGTCACGGCGACCAGGCGTCGTGTCACAGCTCGACCGCTGGATGTCGTCGGCCCGCGGCCGGTGGCGCGTCAAGCGTTCTGCCTGACTGGTCGCCGCCATGCCGTCGATCTGACCGGCCGGGCGCGGCGGCGGCCAGCCGACGGCCTAGGCGGTCAGCTGACGACCTTGGCCTTCAGCCGCTCGAACTCGGCCTCCGTGATCACGCCACGATCCTTGAGGTCGGCGAGGTGGTTCAGCTCCTCGGCGGGCGAACGACCGTTGCCGCTGTCGGTGTGAGCGGCCTGCTGCACGTACTGACGAAAGGCTTTGTCCTGAGCCTGAGCGGCCTCCACGGCGCGTTCGTGCATCTTCCCACCGCGGAGCAACAGGTACGCGAACACACCGAGGTACGGAACGAGCACCACCAACAGCACCCAGACCATCTTGCCCACTCCGGAGAGGTCCCGGCTGCGAAAGATGTCGACGAACACCGTGATGGCCAACCAGATCCAGATGATCCAAAAGAAGAAGACCAAGAACGACCAGAAGACCTGGCCGTCACCGAAAGCTGCCAGCACCGGGCGCCTCCTTGTGTATTGCTTCCAGGTCGGGTTGCCCCGTGGTCAGGGCAAGGCGAAGACCGACCCGAACGCAGTGTGACACGGAGACAGAAGGCCCGCTCAGGGTTCTCCAAATCGGAATATCGACAAGCCGCAATTCGGACGATTGGCTGCATAGACAATCGCCCTTGTCGCTACTTCGACTTGGGGATGTCCTTCCAAGGAAGGTCCCGGTCGACCGAGGGCTCCTTGGGCAGGCCCAGCACGCGCTCGCCGAGGATGTTGCGCATGATCTCCGAGGTCCCGCCCTCGATGGTGTTGGCGCGCGACCGGAGGAAGCCCCGCACCGTCGACGCCGCCTGCTCGTCCGACCGGGCCCAGGCCATCCCCCTGGCACCGAGGATCTCGACGGCGAGGTCCTGCACCCGCTGATTGTGCTCGGCCGCGAAGAGCTTGGTGATCGAGCCCTCGGGCCCGGGCGGGCGGCCCGCGCGACGCGCAGCTGCAGCCCGGAAGTTGGTGATCTTCACCACCCGGCTCTCGATGACCGCCTGCATCAGGCGCTGGCGGAGAAGTGGGTCGTCCCACCGGCCCAGCGTGCGGGCCACGGCCACGAGCCCGTCGACGGGTCCGCCGCCGACGCTCTCCCCGCTGGCGCTGCCCGCCCCCGAGAGGGCGACCCGCTCGTTCATGAGCGTCGTAGTGGCCACCGCCCACCCCTCGCCCACGGGCCCGACGCGCGCCGTGTCAGGTATGCGGACCTCGGAGAAGAAGACCTCGTTGAACTCGGCATCGCCGGTCATCTGGCGCAGCGGGCGAACCTCTACTCCTGGCGCCCTCATGTCGACGATGAAGTAGGTGAGGCCCTTGTGCTTGGGCTGATCGGGGTCGCTGCGGGCCACGAGCATGCCGAAGGACGCGATATGGGCGAGCGTCGTCCACACCTTCTGGCCCGTGACGACCCACTCGTCGCCGTCGCGCACTGCCCTGGTGGACAAGCCCGCGACGTCTGAGCCGGCGCTCGGCTCGCTGAACAGCTGGCACCAGATCTCACGGTGCTGCGCCATGGGCGCCAGATACCGCTGACGCTGCTCCTCCGTCCCCCACTGCATGATCGTGGGTCCGCCCATCCCGATCCCGATGACGTTGAACGACCGGGGAACCTTGTAGCGCGTGAGCTCCTCGTTCACGATCCGGGCCTGGCCAGGCTCCAGCCCGCCGCCGCCGTACTGGCGGGGCCACGTCGGCGTGGCCCAGCCGGCCTCCCCGAGGCGAGCACACCACTCGTCGTACTCGACGAGGGCGCGGGCCTGGTGGAGCTTGGCCGCGTCGCCGGTGTCGATCGCCTCGACCCACGTGGGCGGCAGGTTCTGCCTGAGCCACTCGACTACGGCCTGGCGGAGCTGTTCGTCGGTGCGGGCGAGCTCGGTGACAGCCATGCCTGCAGACTACTTGACCAGGTGGTCAAGTAGGAAAGCCCGACAGTACGGTGGCGCCGTGGGAGCGTTGGACGACGACGTCAGCGTCGAACCCGCCGGCCCTGGTCGCTGGCAGGGCCGGCTCAGCGAGCGGTGGAACATCGGGGTCGGGATCAACGGCGGCTATCTGGCGAGCTTCGTCCTCAGTGCGCTGCGGGCCGAGTCTCCCGCTCCCGATCCGCTCACCATGACCGTTCACTACGTGCAGCGCCCGGTGCCGGGTCCTGCCATGGTCACGACCGAGGTCGTCCGAGTCGGTCGCACGCACGCCACGGTGAGCGCGCGTCTCGAGCAGGACTCCGTCGCCGTGGCCGCCGCCCTGGCCACCTTCGGCCACTGGCGGGCGCCGACACCGATCGACTTCCAACCGTCGATGCCCGACACACCCGACCCGGAGGTCTGCGAGGAGCTGAGCCAGCCCGCGGCGCCGGACATGTCGTTGCTCGACCGCTTCCGGTATCGGATGGCCTCGCCGGAGGGCCAGTTCTTCGGGAGGTCTGCTCCGGGTCCGGCGCGCTCGGGAGGCTGGATCAGGTTGGTGGACCGCGATCTCGACGCCCTCGCGGTGCCGCTCGTGATGGACTCGTGGCCGCCGGCCATCTTCTCCACATTCCTCGGCGGCGGTGCGCCGACCATCGAGCTGACCGTCCACTGGCGCGGCCGCCCGCAGGACACCTGGCACCTCGCCCGCTTCACCTCGAGCGTCCTCGCCGGAGGCTACGTGGAGGAGGACGGCGAGCTGTGGGGTCAGGACGGCAGGATGGTGGCGCAGAGCCGACAGCTCGCCCGCTTCCTGCCACCGGGTTGAGGCGAGACTCGCAGCTACGGCCGGGCGGCCCTCACCCGTGGCGGCTTCCGTCGGCCCGCGCCCGGTCGACCAGGGCGTCGAACAGCGCCTGTTGGGTCGGATCCGTGGCCGCGGTCCGCTCCGGGTGCCACTGCACGCCGAGTGCCCAGCGCCAACGCCCTCCGTCGGCGCCGGTGGGCCCGATCGCCTCGACGGCTTCGACCAGCCCGTCCTCGCTCCACCCCACCGCGGCCAGGCCCGCTCCGAGCCGGTCGATGCCCTGATGGTGCTGTGAGTTGCAGGAGTCGAGGGCGGGACCGCAGATGCCGGCCAGCGTCGTCCCGGGGGCGACGCGCACGGGATGGTCGACGGCGTCGCCGACGGGCGCCTGGCCATGCTCTGTCAACCACGCCATGTCGGGGAGGTGCTGATGCAGCGATCCCCCGACGGCCACGTTGAGGACCTGGACCCCGCGACAGATGGCGAGCGTGGGCAGCCCGGTGCGCAGCGCCTCTTTGGCCAGGGAGAGCTCGAGCTCGTCACGCGACGGCTCGAGGTACTCGGCGGGATGGGGTCGGCCCCCATAGCGGTGGGCCTCGACGTCCCCCCCGCCGATGAGGACGAGGGCGTCGAAGGGAGCCAGGATCTCCGACGCTGGAGCCGGGTCGGGAGCGGGCAGCAGCACAGGGCGGGCGCCCGCTCGGGACAGGGCGGCCACGTACTTGTCGGGAACGGCGTGGCTGGCGTCGGTCCAGCCCGATACCCGGCCAGCGTCGAGGTACACGGCGGGAACGGCGACGAGAGGCGTCGACACGGCGTCGAGGTCCGTCGCCCTCAGCCGGGCCGGGACGCGTAGGGGTCCCACGCCGGAGCGGCGGTGGCCAGGTAGCGCTCCACCATCGCCCGCAGGCGCGTCGGACCGATGTCACTCTCGTTCCCGTCGGCCAGGCGCAGGGAGGGCACCAGGGCGGCCACCCCGTCGAAGGACCAACGCGCTCCACCTCGCTCCTCGCTCTGGAGCTGCTCGGCCAACGGAGCGAGATCGACCCTCGGCAGGGGGCGGCGGGACACGTACTTCACCCACGACTCGTAGCGGAAGACGAGCTCGTACCGGCGACCTTGGACGATGAGGATGCGCAGCGCGCTCGTCGCGTTGTTGATGGCCGCCGGATGGCAGGCGGCGTCCTGACGGGAGCTGAACCGTGTCGCCAGGGCGGCCTGCCGGCCGGTTGGGATCCGCACCACGGCCAGATCGAGGTCGCGGACCTCGTCGACGGTGACGTCGCCGGCAGCCAAGGCGCCCTCGGCGGCGGTGAGCGCAGCGTCCTCCTCCTCCCAGAGCGCGCGGTGGGCCTCGACGTTGTCCACCAGCTCCGGCAGCCGTCCCAGCAGCTCCTCGTAGAGCCCTGCGCAGCGCTCCGGATAGGGCGCCGCGAACAGATCGGCCGCCAGCGGCGATCGTTCGGGATCGGCCAGGGCCGCCAGGGCGAAGCTCACCCGCGCCGCGTCGCGATCGGCGAAGGTGGCGAAGTCGCCGGCGGTGGCGACCTCCTCCAGGACGGCCCGACGGACGCGGGCCTCGTCCGGCGACACCAGGGCGTAGACCGAGACCAGTCCGTCCTGGTCGAAGTGGTCGTTGGAGACCGCCTCCGGGGCCGGCCGGTCCCGAACGCTGTCCAGATAGCGGAAGGCGATGCGAGCCGAGGTGTCCTCGGCCAGGGCGGGCGGTGTCGGGCTCGCGGGCCAGTGGGACAAGGTGAGCACGGTGCTCGGAAGGGCGGCACCGTCGGCGATCACGTGCGGCCGCTCGGCGAGGTGGCTGGCGGGAGTGAAGCGCAACGGCTACCGGGCAGCCGCGAGGCCGTCGATCTCGCGCGCCAGGTCGAGGTCGGCCTGGGTCAGGCCGCCAGCGGAATGGGTCGACAGGCGAAGGGTCACGGTGTTCCAGCGGATGTCGATGTCCGGGTGATGGTTGGCCGCTTCGGCCCGCTCGGCCACGGCGTTGACGAACACCATTGCCGCGGCGAAGTCGCGGCTCTTGTGCTCCTTCACCAGCTCGTCACCCTGACGTTCCCACTGCAGGCCGGCCAGCCCGGCCGAGATGGCGTCATCATCGAGGAGGGACATGAGCGACAGGCTACCGCCGGGTCTCGAGGATCCTTTCGGGCCCTCTTCGATCACAGGACACCAAAGCCCGCCTCCTGGCCGGGCTCCTCGTCGACGACCTCGATCCCTGTGACCCGCGCCGACGGCGGACCCGTCCGGCACCACGACACGAGCCGGTCGACCGCGTCCGGCTCGCCCTCGAACACGGCCTCTACTTGCCCGTCGGGCCGGTTGCGCACCCAGCCGTCCACGCCGGCAGCGACCGCCTCACGCCGACAGTCGTCGCGAAAGAACACCCCCTGCACTCGTCCGGACACCAGGACCCGGCGCCTGACCCTCACCGGCGCGCCGCGTGCTACAGGTCGGCGGTCGCCCGGTCCAGGTACTTGGCGAACCGGCGGGTCGCGTCCTGCCGCCGGGTGGGTACGTGCTCGGTCGGCACGTCGACGGGCTTGTAGCCCTTGAGCACCTGCCGGGCGACGGTCACCCGGTGTACCTCGTCCGGTCCGTCGTAGATACGCGCAGCTCGCGCCGACCGGTACATGTGCTCGAGCGGGAGGTCCGTCGAGAAGCCCAGTGATCCGTGGACCTGGATGGCGCGGTCGATCACGTTGTAGAGCACCTGGGCGCCGTAGTACTTGATCATGGCGATCTCGACCCGGGCAGCCGACGGTCCCGACACGTCCATGGTCCAGGCCGCGTGCAGCGTCATGAGCCGGGCGGCGGTCATCTCCGCCAGGGAGTCGGCCACCCAGTTCTGGATGGTCTGCTTCTCCGATAGGTGCGAGCCGTGCGTGTAGCGCGACACCGCCCGCTCGCACATCATGTCGAAGGCCCGACGGGACTGCCCGAGCCAGCGCATGCAGTGGTGGATGCGCCCCGGCCCGAGTCGCTTCTGCGCCAGCACGAATCCCTCGCCCTCGTTGCCGACCAGGTTCTCCACCGGGACCCGCACCTCGCGGTAGAGGACCTCGGCGTGTCCCCCGTAGAGGCCGAAGCTCTCCTCGGGGTGCTCCATCGTCGGGATGTCCCGCACGATGTCCACCCCGGGGCTGTCCGTTGGGACGATGATCATGGAGCTGCCCTGGTACGGGTGGACGTCGGGGTTGGTGACGGCCATGACGATGAGGAAGTCGGCAACAGAGGCGTTGGAGCTGAACCACTTGTGGCCGTTGATCACCCATTCGTCACCATCGCGTACGGCCGTCGTCCGCAGGAGCGTGGGATCGGCGCCGGCACCGGGCTCGGTCATTGAGAAGGAGCTGCGGAGGGCACCGTCGAGCAGCGGCTTGAGCCACCGGTCCCGCTGCTCCTCCCGTCCGCTGGACTCGATGCCGATCGCCAGCAGCTCGGCGTTGCCCGAGTCGGGGGCGTTGTTGCCGAACACGAACGGTGCGAAGGGGGACTGTCCGAGGATCTCGTGCATCAGTCCCAGCTTGACCTGGCCGAACCCGCCACCGCCGAGCTCGGGGGGCAGGTGCGAGGCCCACAGGCCTCGCTCCTTCACCTGTGCCTGGAGAGGACGCACCGCCTCGAGAAAGGCGTCGTGGTCGAGGGTGATCGTCTCGAGAGGGAAGATCTCGTCACGCACGAAAGTGCGCATCCACTCGAGCTGCCGCTCGAACTCCGGCTCGGTCGAGAAGTCCCAGGCCATCACTGTCCTCCCTCGCTGACGTCGGCGTCGCCCGCGTCGCGCAGCCTACTCAGGGGTCAGCGGGCGGGGACCTCCGGGACGATCGAGGTCCGCCGTCAGCCGACCTCATAGGAGCGGTCGATGGGGGGTCGGGGCGTGTTCATCAGCTGTCGGCGGGAGCGGATCCCGAGCTTGGCGTAGGCGTGCTGAAGATGTGTCTCGACGGTCCGGACCGAGATGGACAGCTGTTTGGCGATCGTCTCGTTGCTGGCGCCGCCAGTGGCCAGTCGCGCCACCCGCTCCTCCGACGGCGTCAGCCCCCGGCGTCCCGCGACGGGGCGGCGCCTCCGGCCCCCGGCCGCTCCCAGCTCCCCTCTGGCTCCCGACGCGAGCCACCCCGCACCGAGGGCCTCGGCCCGCTCGACCGCTTCAGCCAGCACGGGCCGGGCCCGAGCCGGCTGGCCGTGGTGGCGGAGGAAGCTGCCGTAGTCGAGCAGGGTCCGCGCCCGCTCGATGGGCATGGGGAGTCCGTCGTGCAGGGCGATGGCGGCCTCGTACTGACCTTCGGCCTCGTCGAGGCGGCCCGCGCTCGTGAGCAGCGCGGCGCGACCCGTGGCCGCGGCGATGAGCGGCCATCGACACGGGAGGGTGCTGGCCGCACGCTCGAGCCAGCGGATCAACCGTCGGGCGTCCTTCACCCTGCCGCAGAGGGCGTAGCTCGTGAGCGCGTCGCGCGCCCAGGGGACGATGCACGGTTCACCGATCCCCATGGCTGTCGAAAGCTCTTCGACCCTGTCGTAGAGCTGGCATGCCTCCTCGATGTCTCCCTCGCCGAGGTGCCGGGCGCCCCGCACGTGCCATAGCCACAACAGCGCCAGTTGCTCCCGGGCGGCGATCGCCGCGGGCTCGGCGTCGGCGCAGCAGGCGTCAGCATCCTCGAGCCGGCCCAGCTGGAGCAGGATGTAGGCGCGACGGGCGAGGGCGAACGGAGTGGTGACCGGTCGGTCCCCGGCACGCTCGCCGCCCCCCGCTGCCACGCGGGCCTCCTGCAGGCGCCCCAAGCGCGTCAGGCCATCGGAGCGGGTGATGCCGAGGGCGGTCAGGGCGGGCAGGTCGCCCGTCTGCTCGGCATTCGACCTGGCTACCTCCAGGACGCGCTCGGCCTCGGAGAATCGCTCGGTCCACGTGGCTACCCCGGCATACGAGTTGAGCACGAAGTTTGTCCAGCGACGACTGCCAGGATCGGTGAGCGGGACGTTCTCGACCAGCCTGGCCTGGCGCTCGATGGCGCCCGCACCGGATCCGTCGCCGGAGCGCAGGGCGGCGAAGCCCCATGCCGCCTCCACGCGGGCCCGGAGCTGGTCGTTGACCCCGCTCACCAGGTGGCGGGCCCGGACCGTGAGGTCGAGGGCGCGCTGGGGACCGTCGGTCGCCCAGCAGGCGATGGCTCGATCGAGCAGGGTCTCGACCGCCAGCTCGTCGTTTCCTTCCTCGCCGGCCGCGGTGGCCTCTCGAAAGCTGGCGTCGGCCCGAGCGTGGGCGCCCATGCTGAAGTGCGCCCAACCGATCAGGCGCAGAGCACGAGACTGAAGGGCGTCTCCAACATCACCGGCCTCGGACAGGACGCCTTCGATGATGTTGATCGCCTCGGGTGGCTGTCCCGCAATCAGCAAGGCCTCGGCGAGAGTGAGCCGGAGCTCCACCTTGGCATTACCGGCGGCCAGGTCGATGGCAGCACCGAGGTGCCCGACGGCCGTAGCCGCCGCCCCCGTCGCCAGCGCCGAACGGCCCAGCCGGTCGAACAGAGCGATCGCTTCGGGGTCCCCGAAGAGCTGCCCCCTGATGGCCTGCTCGGCAAGCCCCTGCTCGTACAGGCCCCGCCGCGACAGGACGCGAAAGGCCCGTGCGTGAAGCTGGACCCGCACGGGCGGCGCCATGCCGTCGTACAGGGCCTGTCGGAAGAGCGGATGGGTGACCTCGGCCACCCCTTCTCCCGCGTCGACGGCCAGACCGGAGCTCCACAGCGCCTCGAAGCAGCGCTCGGCCTCGCGGTCGTCGATGCCAGCCACCTCGGCGGCCAGGGACGGGGGGAAGCGCTCACCAAAGACGCTCGCAACCTCCAACAAATGAAGAGCGACACGATCGACACCGGCGAAGCGATCTCCGCCAATCGTCCTGTCTTCACCATCGGATATGACTGCGGCATTTCCCTTGCCATCCGACTCTTGTCCGATCTGCCGCCCCCGCGGGTCGAGCAGAAACGGGTTGCCTGCGCGTTCGCGGGAGCCGGCGATGGCAACCGGCGCAGGCGCCGCTCCACGGGCCCGTTCAGCGACCACGGCCCGAGCTCCCGGCTCGCGCCGCGGCGCCAGCCGCCGGTAGCTTCCGTAGCCGGCTCGCGCGAGGCCCAAGCACGCCTCCTTGGCGGCAGGTGGCCGCGGCCGGAGTGCGGCGATCACCCCGAGCGGCACGGTGGCGATCCGGCGGCAGATGAAGACGAGGAGATCGAGGGAAGCCAAGTCGGCCCAGTGGCAGTCGTCGAGCAGCAGCAGTGAGGGATGCTCCAGCCGCTCGAGCCAGCAAATTGCCTGGTGGACGTGGGCCACCCGATCGGGTGAGGAAGTACCTCCTAGCGGCGCCACCGCAGGCAGCGGATCGCGGCTGTCATCGATCTCGTCCATCGCGGCCCGGAGGAAGCCGAAGGGCTCGACGGCCTCGCCGATCTTTGCGACCTTTGCACCGACCCGGACGCCGGTCCCGGCGCTCCGGTGGGCCAGGTCCAGGAGAGCGCTCTTGCCCAACCTGGACTCACCGACGATGAAGAGCGAGTCCCCACAGCCTGTCCTGGCCCGCTCGACGACTTGGCCCATCGCCGCCGAAGCCCCGTCTCGTTCCCAGATCGCCGGGGCTCTTTCCTGGTGCGGCGCCGCCCCCAAACGGTCGCCAACATATTGATCGGATTCCACCTCCCCCCCGTGGAGATCCAGGAAAATTCCGACAGGCGGCGGCGCCGTCCATTTGGCCCTGATCTCCGCTTCCTCCCTCCAACACTCATTGTTATGCTGGTCACGTAACTTCTGCAACCGATGGTTTCCGGGCGCTTGGGGGCGGAGTGGACCAATCGGACCAGGGTCAAAGCGTGGTGTGCCCTCTCGGGTCTGGCTCTGTGACGCTGATGGGGACCCGCTCCAGGCGTGAGAGAATCGCCCCGATGGCCACTGGAGTCGGCCTGTCGGTGTCGGAGGTGACCGTCCAGTTCGGTGGCCTCACGGCTCTGGACGCTGTGTCCCTCGATGTCGAGCCGGGCGAGGTCGTCGGGGTCATCGGTCCCAACGGGGCTGGGAAGACGACCCTGTTCAACGTCATTTGCGGCTTTGTGCGACCGAGCCGCGGACACCTCGAGTACCGGGGCAAGTGGATCCGCCCACGCCCGTCCCGACTGCGTGCCATCGGGATCGCCCGGACCCTTCAGAGCGTCGGCCTGTGGCAGGGTTTGAGCGTCGTCGAGAACGTGATGGTCGGGAGCTCGGCGGGCCGATGGGGTGGCTTCGCCGCTTCGCTGCTCGGCCTCCCCCCTTCCGATCACCGCGACCGCGCCGTGCGGGCGAAGGCGATAGCGCTGCTGGACGAGCTCGGGATCCCCGAGACGGCGGATCTCTATCCGGGTGCGCTCCCCTATGCCGTCCAGAAACGCGTGGCGCTGGCGCGAGCCCTGATGATCGAGCCCACGATGCTGTTGCTCGACGAGCCGGCCAGCGGCCTGTCCGATGCCGAGATGAACGCGCTCGGCGATCGCATTCGGGCGCTGGGCCAGCGAATGGGCGTTCTCCTCGTCGAGCACCACATGGATCTCGTCATGTCGGTGTGCGACCGCATCGTCGTGCTCGATTTCGGTCGGGTCATCGCCACCGGCGGGCCCGATCGGATCCGATCCGACCCGGCCGTGACCGAGGCCTATCTCGGCGAGGAGATCAGCGACGACATCGCCACGGGGTCGGACGAGCATGCTTGAGATCCGGGACCTGTCGACCGCCTACGGCCCGGTGCTTGCCCTCGACAAGGTGTCGTTCGATGTTGCCGACGGCACGATCACGGCGGTGCTGGGCGCCAACGGGGCAGGAAAGACCACCTTGCTCCGCACCATCAGTGGATTGGTGCGCCCGAAAGAAGGGTCGGTGACCTACGGAGGCCACGACCTCACCCGGATGGGCGTGGAGGACATCGTGCGCCTCGGGATCAGCCAGGTCCCCGAGGGAAGGGGCGTGATCCAGGAGCTGACCGTCGAGGAGAACCTCCGGCTCGGATCCCTCTGGCGACGCGACCGGGGTGACCGGTACCGCGCCCTCGAGGAGGTGTACGAGCTCTTCCCGCCGTTGGCGGGCCGCCGCGGGCAGTCGGCGTTCACGCTCTCGGGTGGCGAGCGCCAGATGCTGGCCCTCGGGCGGGCCCTTATGGCCAGGCCGCAGGTGCTCCTCCTGGACGAGCCGTCGCTGGGGCTGGCGCCGCTGGTGACCGCGCAGATCATGGGGAGGCTCCGCCATCTGACCCAGCGGGCCGGCACGACCATCCTGCTCGTCGAGCAGAACGCCCGCAGCGCCCTGTCGATCGCCGACCAGGCGGTCGTTCTGTCGCTCGGCCGCGTCGTGTTGTTGGACCGCGCCAGCGCGGTCGCCGGGAACGCCGAGCTTCGTCATCACTACCTGGGCTTCTGAGGGGTAAGAACAAGAGCACCGGGCCGGCTCGAGCGATTGACAGCCGGGCGGGAGGCCGCCGCACGGAACAGGAGGGGGCTGAGATGCACCGCTTCGTGTCCTTCACTCTCGACGGGATCACGAACGGCATGATCTATGCCGCTGTCGCCATGGCCCTGGTGCTCATCTGGCGGGCTACCCGGATCGTCAACTTCGCCCAGGGCGCGATGGGGATGGTCACGACCTACGTGGCCGTCAGCCTCGTCGACCGGCACATCTCGTACTGGCTCGCCTTCACCGTGGCGCTGGTCGCCGGGCTCGTGCTCGGCGCCCTGGTGGAGGTGACGCTCATCCGGCCCGTCGAGAACAAGTCGCCGCTCGTCGCCATCATCGTCACCCTGGGCCTGCTCATCGCCCTGGAGGCGGGCGCGGCGCTGATCTGGGGCGGACGGTTCCGGTCCTTCCCGGCTCCGTTCTCGATCGTCGGGCTGAAGGTGGGGCGGAGCCAGATCGCGTTGTCGCCATTCGACATCTTCACGATCTGCGCCGTGCTCGTCGTCATGCTCGGGTTGCTCGTGCTCTTCCGCCGAACGTCGACCGGGCTGCGCATGCGGGCGGCCGCCTTCGAGCCCGAGGTGGCCCGCCTCCTCGGAGTGCGCGTCGGGCGGGTGCTCACCCTGGGCTGGGCCCTCGCAGCCGTGGCTGGCTCGCTGGCCGGCCTGCTGGTGGCGCCCAAGCTGTTCCTCTTTCCCAACAACATGGACGCCGTCCTCGTGTTCGGGTTCACGGCGGCCATCCTGGGCGGCCTCGACAGCCCCGTCGGCGCCCTGGTGGGTGGGCTCGTCATCGGGCTGTCGCTGAACTATGTCGGCGGCTATCTGGGCTCCGACACCGAGTCGATCGGCGCCTTCGTGATCCTGATCCTCGTCCTCATGGTCCGGCCCGGCGGCATCTTCACCCGCGTCAACCCGAGGAGGGTGTGAGCCATGACGACACCCACGGACAGTGGCGCCGGCGCCCCGGCGCGTGTGAGCCGACGACCGCCCGACTGGGTGCGGCTGCCGCGCCAGACGCTCCTCCGCCACCTCCTCCTTGCCGCCGTCGTGGGCTTGTTGGCGTTCTGGCTCAGCGACAACGTCGGCGCGTTCACCGACCTCCAGCTCAGCAACGTCGCCGCCTACACCATCGCCCTGGCCGGGCTCACGGTGCTGACCGGGCACAACGGTCAGCTCTCGCTGGGCCACGGCGCGTTCATCGCCATCGGCGCCTACAGCACGGGGCTGATCCTGGAGCACACCTCGCTGCCCATCATCGTCGTGCTCCTCGCCGCCATGGGCGTGACGGCGGTCGCCGGTGCCATCGTCGGCATCGCCGCGGCCCGGCTGCGAGGTCCCTACCTGGCCGGCGCCACGCTGGCCCTCGCCGTCGCGCTCCCATCGGTGGCCATCAAGTGGTCCTCGATCTTCGGTGGCGAGCAGGGCATCGCCGTGAACCCCCTGACTCCCCCGAGCTCGCTCGGCTTGAGCTTCCCGCCCGAGCGCTGGGTCGCGTGGCTCGCCATGTTGGTAGCCCTGATCGTGCTCGTGCTGCTCGCCAACCTCCTGCGGAGCCGGGTCGGACGGTCGTTCCGGGCGGTTCGGGACGACGAGATCTCCGCGTCCCTGGCCGGGGTGCACGTCGCCCGGACCCAGGTACTGGCCTTCGTCGTCAGCGCCGCCTGCGCCGGGCTGGCAGGGGCCTTCTTCGCCTTCAACGTGCAGCTCGTCGCCCCGGCCGGGTTCCCGCTGGCGCTGTCGATCGCCCTGGTCACCGGCATCGTCGTGGGGGGGATCGGAAGCCTCGTCGGAGCAGTGTGGGGCGGCGTGCTGCTCGTCTACCTGAACCAGGAGGCCACCGACCTGGCCAAGCATTTCCACATCTCGGCTGCGGCGGGGGCAAACGGGGCCCTCCTCGCCTACGGGGTGCTGCTGGTGGCGGTGATGCTGGCGTTCCCCGACGGGATCCAGGGGGGAGTGCGCCGGCTGGCGAGGTTAGTAACGAGACGGTAGCGGTGATATTACGAGAAGGTGACACTGACAGACTGCCACCTGTCGGCTCGCCGCCGACGGCTCTTAGTGGTGAAAGAAGGAACCATGGGGTGGACCGGTCAGGGTGGTCGAGCCTGCTTGCGACGGTTGCTGGCGCCGGCGGTGGTGGGATGCGCCGTCGCCTTGGTGGCGGCGGCCTGTGGGGGCGGGTCGTCGAGCCCCTCGTCCTCCTCGTCGGGAGGCGGCGGCGCCAACACGGCCTCGGCTCCGGGGATCACCGCCACCAACATCACCATCGGGAGCCATCAGCCACTCACCGGAGTGGCCGCCCCCGGTTACGACGAGATCGCACCGTCGTCGAAGGCGCTGTTCGACGACGTCAACGCCCACGGCGGTGTGAACGGCCGCAAGATCACCTACACCTACCAGGACGACGCCTACAACCCGACCCAGACCGCCACGGTCGTGCGCAGTCTGGTCCTCCAGGACAACGTGTTCGGCATCTTCAACGGGCTGGGCACGCCCACGCACCTCGCTGTGCAGCAGTTCCTCAACACCGAACGGGTGCCCGACCTGTTCGTCGCCTCCGGCTGTGACTGCTGGAACAACCCGGGCAAGTTCCCGTACACCTCCGGCTACCAGACCGACTACACCATCGAGGGCAAGATCACCGGCCAGTACGTCAAGAACACCTTCCCCGGCAAGAAGGTCGGCTACCTGTACCAGAACGACGACTTCGGCCAGGGCGGGATCCAGGGCCTCGACCAGCAGATCCCCAAGTCGTCGGTGGTGACGCGCCAGAACTACGTGCCGACCAACCTCGACGTCGGACCGCAGGTGGCCGCCCTCCAGGCCTCGGGTGCCCAGGTGGCCGTGCTCTACACCGTGCCTCCGTTCACCGCCCTGACCATCGGCGCCGCGGCCAAGATCGGCTACCACCCGCAGTGGGTGACCTCGAGCGTGAGCGCCGACCCGACCACGGTGGGCAACCTGCTCAAGGGCACCTCGATGCTCGAGGGTCTCGTGAGCAGCTCGTACCTGCCGTCGCCGAACGACACGTCGAATCCCTGGGTCCAGACCTTCATGCGCATCCACAACCAGTACGTGCCGAACCTTCCGTTCGACGGGAACACCATCTACGGCATGTCGGTGGCCTACACCTTCGTGAAGCTCATGCAGCAGGCAGGCACCAATCCCACCCGCCAGAGCGTGGTCAACGCGCTGAAGACGGCCAACCTGGCCGGTCCCGGGCTGGTCCCCATCAGCTACTCGTCGACCTCGGGCTTCACGGGGGTGCAGATGGGCACGATCACCGGGGGCAAGTTCGTCCTGAGCGGGCCGCGCTTCACTGCGACCGACAACGGGCCGATCGGGACGTTCAACGGCACCCAGCCCCCGCCGCCCTCCAACCTGTAGCCGGCGGCGTCGCTGCCGCCCGGCGCGGCCGTCACCGGAAGTCGCGCGACGGGGTCGACGGCCCGACCGTGAGCGACAGGGGGGAGATGCGGTCGGCGACCACGTTGACGACTCCTTCGACGCGCTCCAGCCGGCCCCGGACGAGGAGGGCGGGCGCAGACCGGGCCGCCTGGCGGTAGCGGCTCCAGGCACCCTTCGAGCAGATGACGTTGATGAGTCCGGTCTCGTCCTCCAGGTTCAAGAAGGTCGTGCCCTGGGCCGTCGCCGGGCGTTGGCGGTGGGTGACCACGCCGCCGACCAGGACCCGGCTGTCGGGCTCGGCGTCGGCGAGCCCCGCCGCTGTCGTCGCACCCCACGCGTCGAGCTGGTCACGGACGAGCTCGACGGGATCGCCGGTGGGTGACAGACCGGTGGCCCACAGGTCGGCGGCCATCTCCTCCGCGGTGGTCATCTCGGGCAGGGTGGGAGCCCGGGCTCCGACCACCACCCCCTCGAGGCGATCGGGGGTGGCCTGGGACACCGCTCCCGCGGCCCACAGCGCCTCCCGCCGGGAGTGCTTCGGGAGGGCTCCCGCCGTCGCCAGCGCCTCCAGCTGCACCCGGGACACGCCCGTCCGCCGCACCAGGTCCTCCATGTCGGCATAGGGCCGACCGGCGGCGATGCGCTCCGCCATCTCCAGGCCGATGGTGCGCACGTACTCGAGACCGAGTCGCACCGCCGGCCGGTCCGGTTCGGCACTGGCCTCGAGCGTGGCCTGGCCCGAGCTGGCGTTGACGTCGGCCAGCCGCACCTCCACGCCGTGGCGGCGGGCGTCGGCGACCAACGTCTTGGGCGACCAGAAGCCCATGGGCTGGGCGTTGAGCAAGGCCGCACAAAATGCCGCCGGGAAATAGTGCTTGATCCACGCGCTGGCATAGACCAGGTAGGCGAAGGACACCGAGTGGCTCTCGGGGAAGCCGAAGTTGGCGAAGGCGGCGAGCTTCTCGTAGATGGCGTCGGCGACGTCGCCGGTGATGCCGCGCTCGGCCATCCCCCCGTAGAGCCGGGCGCGCAGCCGTTCCATGCGCTCACCGGAGCGCTTCGAGCCCATGGCCTGGCGCAGCTGGTCCGACTCGGCGCCGGTGAACCCGGCCACGTCGATGGCCATCTGCATGAGCTGCTCCTGGAACAGGGGCACCCCCAGGGTCTTTTCCAACGACGGCTCGAGCAGGGGATGGAGGTAGGTCGCCGGCTCGAGCCCGTTGCGTCGGCGGATGTAGGGATGGACCGAGCCGCCCTGGATGGGACCGGGACGGATGAGCGCCACCTCCACCACCAGGTCGTAGAAGTGGCGGGGCTTGAGCCTGGGCAGCGTGGCCATCTGGGCCCGGCTCTCCACCTGGAAGACGCCCACGGTGTCGGCCCGGCACAGCATGTCGTAGACCGCGTCCTCCTGAGGGAGCTCGGCCAGGTCGACCTCCACCCCGTGGTGATCGCGGACCAGGTCGATGGCGCGGTGGATGGCGTTGAGCATCCCCAGGCCCAGCAGGTCGAACTTCACCAGGCCGACGGCGGCGCAGTCGTCCTTGTCCCACTGCAGGACGCTGCGGCCCTCCATGCGCGCCCACTCCACCGGGCACACCTCCACCACGGGCCGGTCGCAGATGACCATGCCGCCCGAGTGGATGCCCAGGTGGCGGGGAAAGTTCTCCACCTGGGCCGCCAGCCCCATGACCGGCTCGGGTATGTCATGGGCCGACCGGCCGTCCGGACCGACGGCGCCGGCCGTGGCCTCGAGCGGCCCCCACCGCTCGATCTGCTTGGACCAGGCGTCCAGCTGGCCGGAAGCGTGGCCCAGAGCCTTGCCCATGTCGCGCACGGCCGAACGGGCCCGGTAGGTGATGACGTTGGCGACCTGGGCGGCGTTGTGGCGGCCGTAACGCTCGTACACGTGCTGGATGGCTTCCTCGCGCCGATCGCTCTCGATGTCGATGTCGATGTCGGGAGGACCGTCCCGCTCGGGGGAGAGGAAGCGCTCGAACAGCAGGCCCAGCGAGACGGCATCCGCGTTGGTGATGCCGAGGGCGTAGCAGACCGCCGAGTTGGCGGCCGACCCCCGCCCCTGACAGAGGATGCCCTGCTGCCGGCAGAACTCCACGATGTCCCACACCACCAGGAAGTAGCCGGGGAAACCCAGCCCCTCGATGACCGACAGCTCGCGATCGAGCTGCGCGTAGGCGCCCGGTACCCGCTCGGCGCCCCGAGGACCGTAGCGACGCGCCGCTCCCCGCTCGGTCAGCTCGACCAGCCAGCTCATCTCGGAATGACCCGGCGGCACGGGGAAGTCGGGCAGGCGCGGCGCGACCAGGCGCAGGTCGAAGGCGCAGTCCCGTCCCAGCTCGGCTGCCCGCTCCACCACACCCGGATAGCGGGCGAACCGCCGGGCCTGCTCCCTCCCCGAACGCAGGTGGGCGCCGGCTGCCGCCGGCAGCCACCCGTCGATCTCGTCCAGCGAACGTCGGGCCCGTACCGCAGCCAGGGCGGTGGCCAGGCCCCGGCGGGCGGGGGTGGCGTAGTGCACGTTGTTGGTGGCGATCAGCTCCACGCCGTGGGCGAGGGCCAGGTTGGCCAGAGCGTCGTTGCGCGCCGTGTCCAGCGGGTCGCCGTGGTCCCACAGCTCGACCGCCAGGTTGCGGCGACCGAAGGCGTCGGTCAGGCGCCCCAGGGCCCGCCCCCCCGCCGAAGGGCCGGCTCGGACCAGGGCGCTCGGGACCTCACCTTTGCGACAGCCGGTGAGCACCATCCAGTGACCCCCGTGGGTCTCGGCGAGGGTGGTCAGGGACACGACCGGCTGGCCCTTCTCCCCGCCGGCCAGGTGGGCCTCGCTGACGACCCGGCACAGCCTGGCGTATCCCTCGGGATCGCGCGCCAGCACGACGAGATGGTGGCCCTCGGGATCGGCGGCGGCCTGGCGGTGACCCATGGTGCCGGCGGGACCGGGACGGCGGCCTCTGGTGTTGGGCCGTCCCCCGGTCCGCGGTGCCGGCCGAGCCAGGTCGAGGGTGAGCTCGGCCCCGAAGACCGCAGGCACACCAATGGCCTCGGCGGCCTCGGCGAAGCGGACCACCCCGTACATGCCGTCGTGATCGGTGAGGGCCAGCGCCTCCAGCCCGAGCCGGTCGGCCTCCTCGACCAGCTCCTCGGGGTGCGACGCCCCGTCCAGGAAGCTGAAGTTCGAGTGGCAATGCAGCTCGGCGTAGGGGACCGGGGCGTCGCTCCGCCGGGACGGCGGCGGGGGGCGGTAGGGCTGGCGCTTGCGGGACCAGGCCGGGCTGTCGCCCCCGTCGGCGTGGGCCGGGCGGTTGGGCGGTCGGCCGTCGGACAACCGGCGCTCGAGCTCGGACCAGGGAATCGGAGGGTTGCGCCAACCCATGGGGCAACCCTAGGACGGTCAGCCGCCAGAGTCGAACGCACGTTCGATCCGACGGCTTCGGGTAGACCTACGTCGTCCTGCCCAGATCATGGCGAAATGAGGAGCCCGTGCTGCCACTCGTCCGGCGCCCGCTTCCACCCCTCCGGCGAGCGCTTGCCGCCACCGTCGTCCTGGCGAGCGCCTCCTGGGGCCTGACCGCGTGCAGCCATCCCCCCTCGACACTGCGACTCGGTGCCGTCTTCCCGCTGCACGGACCGCAGGCCCCTTCGGCGACCGAGGAGTGGCGCGGCGTCAAGGTCGCCGCCGACCTCGTCAACCAGGACGGTGGTGTGGGAGGCCGACGGATCAGCCTCGACGTGCGAGACCTTGAGACACGGGAGGGCGCCACCAAGGCCGTCTCTTCACTGCACGACGACGGCGTCCCCGTCGTCCTCGGGGCGTACTCATCACAGCTGTCGATACCGGCGGCCACGGCGGCCTCGGACTCGCGGCTCGTCTACTGGGAGGCGGGAGCGGTGGCCGATCGCGTCACGGGGCAGGGCTCGCCCTGGGTGTTCCGCGTCGGGGCGACGGGCTCGAACCTCGGCGCCAACTCGGCCCGCTTCGCCGCGACTCAGCTCGTGCCGCGGCTCGGGCTGGCGCCGTCGAACACCCGAGTTGCTGTCGTGTGGGAGAACGACGCCTACGGCCAGTCAGTGGCCGACGCCGCCGTGGCCACGGCGCAGGCCTCCGGGCTCCAGGTGGTCAGCCGCACGACCTACGACGCCTACAAGCCCGACTGGACCTCGGTGATGGCACAGGTGGCCGGCGCTCGTCCCGACATCCTGGTCCTGGCCTCGTACATCCCCGACGGCGAGGCATTCCGCCGGGCCATGCTGGCCCAGCACGTCCGGGTGGGCGCCATGATCGGCTCCAGCATGGCCGAGTGCATGAGCAACTTCGGCGATGACCTCGGTCCGCAGGCCGTCGGCGTGTTCGCGTCGGACCGCCCGGGCGGCGGCTTCAACCCCGGCGCCCTGAGCCCGACCGGCGGGCGCGACTACGAGCGCTTCGCCGCCGCCTGGAAGGCCCAGACCGGTGGCGCCACACCCGACGAGGAGGCGCTCGCCGGCTTCAGCGCCGGCTGGGCTCTGTTCCACGACGTCCTGCCCAGGGCCCGCACCTTCAGTCCCAGCGATATCGCGGCCGCGGCCCGGCAGACGGTGCTGGCGGAGGGGGAGCTGCCGAACGGCGCAGGGCTCCATTTCGCCAGCGACCGGTCCCACGAGGGACAGAACCTCCTCGCCGCCGCCGTCATCTGGCAGTGGCAGGCCGTTGGCCATAGCGTCGTCGTCTGGCCGCCGACCTATGCGACGGGCGCGCCGGCCATGGTGCCGCTGCCGGCGTGAGCCGGCCCGGGAGGCTGGCCCCACCGCAGAGCGTCGTCGCTCGGCGGCGCGCGAACGCCGTCGAGCTGCTCGCCGTCCTGGGCGCGGCGCTCGCGCTGCGGCTCCTCGTTGCCGGCCCGGCCGGTGCCGCGTCGGAGCTCGGCGCCGCGCTGTTCGCGCTGCTGTTGCTCGCTGCCGTCGCGGGGGCGGGCTGGCGCCCTGGTCGCCTGCGGCCGAGCGGTCTGGCCTGGGGACTCCTCGGTGCGCTGGGCCTCGTGGCGGGACCGGCGCTCCTGCGGTTCGCCGGGCCGCTGCACCCATCGCTGCATCTGGCGGCGTCGAGCTTCCCACTCTGGGCCCTGGTCGCGACCGGAGTCGCGCTGGGTGAGGAGCTGGTGCTGCGCGGCGCGCTCTTCGCCGCCATCGACGAGGCCGTGGGCGTGAAGACGGCGCTCGTCGTGACCACCATCGTCTTCGCCCTCGTCCACGTCCCGCTGTATGGGGTGCACGCGCTGCCGCTCGACCTCGCCGTCGGGCTGTTGCTGGGAGGCCTTCGGGTCGCCAGCGGAGGCGTGGCTGCTCCGGCGACCGCGCACGTGCTCGCCGACCTGGCTGGGTGGTGGCTCTGGTGAGCGTGAGCCGACGACAGGTGGGCCTGGGAGCGCTGGCGGTGGCGGCGACGTTGCTGGCAGTCTTCTGGACCACCCGGGAGTGGGACGCGGGTCCGCCGATCTACGACGGTCTTCCGCTCCAGACCGAGCCCTACCGGTTCCTGCAGCCCACACCCGGACAGGCAACCACGGCGCCCCCCACCTCGGCCTCGGAGAACGTCAAGCCGTCGCTTCAGGGCCTGCCGTTCATCGCCAACACCAACGAGTCGCCACCCCAGGCCGAGCTGCAAGCCGACCCCAACGCCCTCGCCATCCCGCCATCGGTGCCGAACCTCACGATCACCATCACCCCCGTTCCCCCTCCGGCGCCCATCCCCAACGGCCGGCTCGACGGCAACGTCTATCGCATGTCGATCACGCTGCCAGGAGGGGTCCCTGTCGCCGTACGACCGGGCAGGCACGTCACGGTGTTCCTGCGAGGCACCGGCGTCAATGGCAAGACGGTCATGGACCGCTTCAGCGCCGGCCGGTGGTCTGCCTTGCCGACCCAGATCCCCGGTGCCGGCTTCCACTCCGCCGACTCCGACCAGCTCGGCGACTTCGCCCTTGTCCTGCTGCCCGGATCGGCCGGGCTGAGCGGCGGCGTCACCGCCGGCATCGCCATCGCCGTGGCCCTGGTAGTGATCGGCCTCCTGCTCGTGATCGTTCGGCTGCTGCGCCGGTAGCTACCATCGGGACCCGAGCATGTTGTCTCCCCCCCTGATCTTGGCCCACGCCTTCGGGGCCCGGTACGACCTTCCGGTTCCGCTGTACCTGTTCGTCCTCGGCGGAGCGGCCGTCGTCTTTGCCTCCTTCCTGCTCGTCGTGCGGCGCGAGGTGGCCCCCGCCGATGGGGCCACGACCGGGGACGGCGGCTACGTCGTGCCCCACCGGCCGCTGCTCGGCGGCCTCGGCCTGCTGCTCCTCGCCTTCCTGATCTACTCCGGCATCTACGGGTCACAGGAGATCGCCGAGAACATCCTGCCCACGATGTTCTGGCTGATCATCTGGATCGCGGTGCCCATCTCGTGCGGGGTGTTCGGGGACTGGACGCCCTGGGTCAATCCGTTCGCGACCATCGCCCGGCTGGTGGATCGTCCCGCGCTCCGCCAGCGCCTGATCGGTGGACCGGCCCTCTCCTGGCCCCGCTGGCTGGGGTTCTGGCCGGCGACGCTGATCTTCTTCCTCGTGGCCAGCGGTGAGCTGATCTACAACGGCTGGGCGACCAGGCCGATCGTCACCGCCGTGGCTCTGATCGTCTACGCCTTGATCAGCGCCGTCGGCGGCCTGCTGTTCGGCGCCGAGGTGTGGCTCGAGCAAGGCGAGATGTTCTCGGTGCTGTGGGCGACGTGGGGGCGCCTGGGCTACTGGCGCTTCGGGCGGCCTGGACGACGAGGATTCCTGGGCGGCGTGGACCAGCCCTTCGAGTCGTCGATCAGCAGGATCACCTTCGTGTTCCTGATGCTCATGTCGGTGACCTTCGACGGGCTGCTGGCCATCCCGGCGTGGAAGCGGTTCCAGGGCCAGCTCCCTCACGGGTTCACGGTGGGATCAGCGGGCTACGTCTTCGTGGCCATGGTCGCCTTCGCCGTGCTGGTTGGGCTGGCGTGGATAGTGTTCGGCCTCTTCGCCAGGGGTGTGCGGGACGTGGGCCACCTGGACCTGTCCGTACGGGAGACCATCGGCCACCTGCTTCCGTCGCTGCTACCCATCTCGTTCGGCTACCTGGTTGCGCACAACTTCCAGTACCTGCTGGTGAACGGACAGCTCCTCATTCCGCTTGTCGGCAAGCCGACCGGCACATTGCAGTGGCTCCCCGCCCCGTTCAACGATTCATACGTCGTCCACAAACAACCCGTGCCCTCGGGCGTCATCTGGTACCTCCAGGTGGCGTTGATCATCGCCGTGCACATCGCCGCCGTGTTCATCGCCCACCGCCACCTCGCCGGTGTGGCCCGCACCAAGGTCCAGGCGGAGCGCTCGGAGTGGCCGTGGATCTTCGCCATGGTCGCCTACACCATGACCAGCCTGTTCCTGCTGGCCCAGCCCATCGTCAAGGAGAGCAGCAGCAAGAGCGCGGCGCCTGCGGTGCACAGCGTGCCGGTGGCCAACGCCGTGGCGGCGCCGAGCGGCGTCCCCCCACCGGGCTGAGCTCAGTCGTAGGTGGCCTCGACGCCCCAGCAGCCCGCTTCCAGTGCCAACAGGTGGGCGCAGCCGTCGGCAAGCACCACCTGGAGCCGGGCCCGGCGGCGGTGGGCGGCCGGGTCCCACCATCGCTCGTCGGCCGGCCACGGTCCCGCCCAGGCTGCAACCTCGGTCCAGGGTCCGCCGGCCACCGACAGCCGCGCCGGGGCAGCGCTGACCACGCCCCGCCCTGTCACCTCGATGGCGCGACCGTCGCCGTCGAGGACCTCGGCGACGAGCGACCGGCCGTGCACGACGGCGGGCGCCGGAGGCGGCACCCTCCCGGGCCACGGCGGCGCTGTCCTGTCGGACCGGCTGTCCTCGCGCTGGTCACCCCAGGGCACCAGCCGGACCTGCTCCTTGGGACTGCGGCCGCCGACCAGCATTGCCGTGACCACCGCCTCCGGCCCCAGCAGGCCCTGCACGCGGGCCAGGGCTCGGGCCGTTCGCTCGTCGACTCCGGCCTCGCCGCCCCAGAACCCGAGCTGGCGTCCCTGATCGGGGACCACCTCGTCGGGCAGCAGCCGTAGCAGGGTGAGGCCCGCCGTGGGCCGGGCGGCGGCGGTGCCGCTCAACCAGCCGTCGAGCTGCCAGCGCACACGTTCGGTCATATCGGCGGGAACGAACGGGCCGTCATGGGTCCACAGGCGGCTCAGGTGCTCGCCATGCTCGGTCTCGGCCTCGATCCGCAACCGGTGACAGGCCATTCCCAGTCGGACCAGACGCTCGTGCAGGTCCTGGGCGAGAGTCCTGGTTGCGAACGCGGCCGTGTCGACCCGGTCGACCGGTGGATCGAGCTCCACCGAGACGACCAGGTCGGGCGGTGGCTCCCGTCCGGCCAGGGAACCCTCGTCGAGGCCCCGCGCCAGGCGCTGGGCCAGAGCTCCCTCGGGCCCGAACCGGGCCAGCACGTCCGCCGTCGGCAGGGTCGCGAGCTGGCCAAGGGTGCGGATGCCGAGGCGCACCAGGAGGTCGGTCAGCTGTGTCGTCGGGCCGGCCTCCCGGGCCCGGCCTGGCCGCTCGAGAACGGCCACGGGGAAGTCGGCCAGGAACGCCGCGCTCCGCCCGGGCGCCACGATGATGCCCGGACCAGCGGCCAAGGTGGCGGCGAAACGACCGTCGGCGATGCCGACCCCCCAGTAGGGACTGGCCCGGCCGATGGGTCCAGTCGGCACCAGCCGGGCGATCGCATTCGCCACCGCCGCTCCGATCCGATCGATCAGGGCCTCCTCCCCACCGAAGTACCGAGCCGGCCCCCGGGTGGGAATGGCGCAGGTGCCCGGCCGCGACACCTCCACCTTCGGCCCGAACGCCTCGACGGCCGTCACCACTGGTTCGAAGGAGCGAGTCTCCTGACCAATATCTCGCTCGATGACCGTCAGACCGGGACAGCGGCTCTGCGCCTCGCGACGGCGCAGACCGATCCGGACGCCTTCGGCCCTGGCCGCCACCGAAGCCGCCTCGACCCGATTGGCAAAGACCACGGCAGCCGCGATGTCAGCCGGGACACCCGCCGCCGTCACCGGCCAGTCGGGACACGACGCGACCAGCGTCCGGGTCGCCATCGCTCAACCCGCGGTGACTGCTGGTTCGAGCAGCGCGGGTGCGAGTGGCACCTGCTGGTCGAGGGCCACCTCGCCGTCGGAAGAGGGCAGCCACAGGCGGGCCATGACCGGCCGCGCCGCTGCTCCTCTGCCCTCGGCCACCACCTCGACCTGGCGGCCCCGAAGACATCCATGCCCGTCACCGAGGCCGGTCCAGCGACTGGCCGTCACGGCCAGACCGACATCGGTCACCCCCGGCCAGGCCCTCCGCGGTCCGGCCCGATCGCCCGCGCCCACCCCACCGGCCAGGACCACCAACGCCGCTCCTCGCTCCCGGGCCCGGCCGGCCAGGCGACGGATGTCGGGGGGCCGTACCCGGCGCGGGGGCCGGAAGAGAACGGCGTCGACGCCGTCGAGCAGCGCTGCCACCACGGTCATCCACCGGTCCTCGGGCGCTGGGACCAGGGCGAGGTGGGACACATCGACCCCGAGCTCGGTCGCCCCCACCAGTCCCAGATCGGGAACGCCCACCACCGCGCACCACGATCCCTCGACCGTGGCCCGGGCCAGCAGGGCCAGCGCCAGCGAGGTGGCGCCTCCCGCCGGTCCGCTGGCCACCGTGGTCGTGCTTCCACGCCGGATACCCCCGCCGGGCATCAGCCCGGACAGCGCGGGGACCACCTCCAGCCGCTGCTCGCCGGCCAGGGACACGGGACGCACCCGCCGGGCGAGCTCGGCCAAGGCCATAGAACCTGAATCCTACGGCCGTCGGCAGCCGGAGTCGAACGTGTGTTCGAGCTTGTCAGGCAACCTTCGGGAGATGCTCGAGGAACCACGACCGCGCCAGGCTGGCGACCGTCTGCAGGGCGCCGGGCTCCTCGAACAGATGCGACGCCCCGGGAACCACCTCGAGCCGCTTCTCGCCGCGCAGCTCCCGGAGCGCCCGTTGGTTGAGACCGAGGACGACGTCGTCACGCCCACCGACGATGAGCAGGGTGGGTGCTCGCACCGCGCCGAGGTCGGCCCCGGCCAGATCGGGGCGGCCGCCGCGGGAGACCACGGCCGAGACATCCTCGGGTTGGCGCGCCGCGGCGACCAGGGCGGCGGCGGCGCCGGTGCTGGCGCCGAAGAGACCGATCGCCAGCCCGGCCGATGTTGGCTCGACTGACAGCCATCTGATGATGGCCACCACGCGCTCGGCCAGCAGACCGATGTCGAAGCGCAGGTGGCCGGTGCGCAGGTCTGCCTGCTCCTCCTCGGGCGTGAGCAAGTCGGCCAGCAGGGTGGCCAGGCCCGCTTCCTGGAGGACGGCCGCGACCTCCCGGTTGCGAGGGCTGTGGCGGCTGCTGCCACTCCCATGGGCGAAGGCGACCACACCCTCCGGTGAGTCGGGCCCCGCCAGGTCTGCATCGAGGACACGTTCGCCGACAGGGATCTGGACCTCTGTGCTCATTGGGGAACGAGGCTCAGACGCCGGCGGCCGTCAACACGAAGTCGGTGGCGAACCCGGCTACGAGCCCTCCCAGGATTCCCCACATGAGCATCTCCTTGTGGCCCATCTTGTAGGCCACGTTCAGCAGCTGGATCACCACGTAGAGGATGGACCCGGCGGCCAGAGCCAGGAAGGCGACGAAGAGCGTCTCGTTCACGAACGAGCGCCCGACAACCGTGCCGAGGAACGTCGGCCCACCACCGATCAGTCCCAACAGGGCGAGGAAGGCCCAGCTGGGTCGGACGTCCTCGACGGCCAGCGGCGCCACGATGCCGAAGCCCTCTGTGGCGTTGTGCAACCCGAAGCCGATGATGAGCACCAGGGCCAGGCTCACCTCGTTCCTCGCTGCCGACTGACCGATGGCGAGCCCCTCGGAGAGGTTGTGGAGGCCGATGCCGACGGCGATCAGGATGGCCAGGCTCTCGCCCGATCGCACCAGCGCTCCCGCGGGCTGGGAGAGCTCGGCCACCGAGGCGGCGCCCGGTCCGAACCGCCGCCGCTTCGCCCGCTGGCCCGCCCAGCGGTCGTAGAACACCAGGCTGAGAAGACCGACGGCGAGGCATCCGACGAATGTGAGGCATGGACCGACGAACGCCCACCATGAGCCGTGGTGGTCGACCGCCGCCTGGAGCGAGGTCTGCGCCGGCTCCACCGCCTTCGACAGGACGTCCCACAGAAGGAAGACGAGGATGCCGATGGCGACGGCGTTGAGGAGCACCCGCAGGCTGGGGCTCACCTGCCGCATACGTCCGATGGGCAAGCCGAGGAGGATTGTCAGTCCGGCGATGGCACCGAGCAGAAAGACTTCACCGGCAGGCACGGCGGGCTCCTGATGCGGCGGGCAAGGTCAGAGCTTAGGTCTCCCTAAGTATTAGGCAAACCTAACACCGGCGTCAACCCTTCTCTGACACAAGTGTCACCTTTCCCAGAACCCGCTCACGGAAACAGGCCACGTGCCGAGATGGCCTCCGCCACCCGCTCGACGGCGATCACAAAAGCAGCCCGTCGCAACGAGACGCCGAGCGCGTCGGCCCTGGCCCACACCGAGGTGAAGGCGTTGTCCATGCTCGCCCGCAGTCGGCTGGCGACCAATCCCTCTTCCCACGCGTAGCCCTGTCGGCTCTGTGCCCATTCGAAGTAGGACACCGTGACACCGCCGGCGTTGGCCAGGATGTCGGGCACCACGACGATGTGACGACGGTCCAGGATCGAGTCTGCTTCGGGCGTGGTCGGCGAGTTTGCCGCCTCGACGACGACCTTGGCGCCCAGGCGGGAGGCGACCTGCTCGTCCACGGCGCCTTCGAGCGCAGCCGGGACCACGAGCTCGCATTTGAGCTCCCACAGGTCTGCGGGCTCGACGGGGTCGCCGGCGTCGAACCCGGCAACCGTCCCATGGATATCGACGTGGCTGCCCAGCGCCGAGGGATCGAGCCCGCCCGGGTTGTACACCGCGCCCCCCAAGTCGCTCACCCCGATGATGCGCATCCCGGCCGACGACAGCAGGAAGGCCAGCGGACCACCCACCTTGCCGAATCCCTGCAGCACCACGCGGGCGCCGACGAAGCTCATGTCCAGCTCGGTGAACACCGCCCGCGTGCAGGCGAGCACACCCGACGCGGTGGCGCCGGAGTGGCTTCGCGTTCCGCCGATCGAAAGCGGCTTGCCCGTCACCGCCCCGGGGTTGGCACCGCCGCCCCGCATCATGGACAGCGTGTCCATCAGCCACGCCATGACCCGGCCGTCGGTGTTGACGTCCGGCGCCGGGATGTCCCGATCGGGACCCAGGATGGGCGAGATCTCGGTGGCGTAACGGCGGGTGAGGCGCTCGAGCTCGCCGTCGGAGAACCGTCGAGGGTCGCAGCGCACACCTCCCTTGCCGCCGCCGAAGGGGATGTTCACCACCGCCGTCTTGAACGTCATGTTGGCGGCGAGAGAGACGACCTCCCGTGCGTCCAGCTCGGGGTGGAAGCGGATCCCTCCTTTTGCCGGACCCCGGGTGGTGTCGTGGTGCACCCGCCAACCGATGAACACCTCCACCCGCCCGTCGTCCATGCGCACGGGCACCGCGACCTCGAGGACCCGGCGTGGCGTACGGAGCAGGCGGTGGACGTCCGAGTCGAGCCCGGCCAGCTTGGCTGCGTCGTCGAGTCGTTCGAGCGTGGCTTCCCAGGGATCGAAGCTCGCCATGACTCCATCCTGGTCCACCTCGTTGGCCGGGTCGAACGGCAGACCGACGCCCGGCGACAGCCGGGGGCCTGGGTACGCTGGCGCCGATGGCGCCGGCGACCGAGACGGTCGAGATCGAGGGTCACATCATCGACTCGCTGATCCTGGCCAAAGTGATGGATCTCGTGCTGGCGGCGGGCGCGGACTACGAGGTCCAGTCGGTCGACATCGGCAAGACCAATCGGGACGTCAGCCGGGCCCGCATCAAGATCTCGGCTCCCAGCGACGAGGTGCTCGGCCCCCTCCTGTCCCAGCTCCAGGCCCAGGGGGCCAACCGCGTCGTCCAGGGCGACGCCGAGCTGGTGGCGGCCGACACCGACGGCGTGCTCCCGGCCGGCTTCTACGCCACGACCAACCTGCCCACCTGGGTGCGCGTCGACGGTCGCTGGGTGAGCGTGGTCAACCCCGAGATGGACTGCGCCATCGTCGTGCGCCCGGGACCGAGCGGCGACGGCCTCGAGCGGGTCCGCACCGTTCCCATGCACCGCGTTCGGGCCGGTGACCCCGTGGTCGTGGGAAACGACGGAGTCCGGGTGGAGGCGCCCGAGCGGCCGCGGGGTGCCGGGCCCTTCGAGTTCATGACGTCGGAGGTGTCGTCCGAGAAACCCAAGGCCGTGGTCGTGGCCGAGGTGGCCGAGCGGGTCCGCCGGGAGAAGGCCCGCCCGGGAGGCGGGCCCGACCAGAAGGCCCGCCCGGGAGGCGGGGTGCTGGCCGTGTGTGGTCCTGCCGTGATCCACACCGGCGCCGGCCCGGACCTGGCCCGCCTGGTTCGCGAGGGATGGATCGACATCCTCTTCGCCGGCAACGGCTTCGCTGCCCACGACATCGAGGCCAACGTCATGGGCACGTCGCTCGGCGTGTCCATGGGCGCGGGGGTCCCCGCCGACGGAGGACGCGCCAACCACCTTCGGGTGATCAACGAGGTCCGCCGCTACGGCTCCATCGCCAGCGCAGTGGAAGCGGGCTACGTCGACGGCGGCGTGATGTACGAGTGTGTGCGGCGCGACGTGCCCTTCGTTCTCGCCGGCTCCCCGCGCGACGACGGCCCGTTGCCCGACGTCTACCGGGACGTCGTCGAGGCGGCCGACGCCATGCGGTACCTCGTTCCCGGCGTCAGCGTCGCGCTGATGCTGGCCTCCACCCTCCATGCCATCGCCACCGGGAACCTGCTCCCGGCGGGCGTGGAGACCTTCTGCGTCGACATCAACCAGGCGGTGGTGACCAAGCTCGCCGACCGGGGCAGCCACCAGGCCCTCGGCATCGTCACCGATGTGGGCCTCTTCGTGAGCCAGCTCGCCGGGCAGCTGGGTGGTCCGGCGGGTTGACGCCGCTCCCGTGGGGCCGGCGCCTCCTGATGTGCCGTCCACAGCACTTCACCGTCCTCTACGAGATCAACCCGTGGATGCACGCCGAGGTGCACCCCGATCCCGACCGGGCCCTGGAGCAGTTCGACGGCCTGATGGCGCAGCTGCAGGCCGCCGGCGCCGAGATCGAGCTCATGGACCCGGTCGAGCACCTTCCGGACCTGGTGTTCACCGCCAACGCGGGCGTGGTCAACGGGCGTCAGTTCGTACCGGCAAGATTTCGCCATCCCGAGCGCCAGGGAGAGACCGCACATGACGCGGAGTGGTTCGCCAGGCACGGCTTTACTGTCGACTGGCTGCCCGAACGGGTGGTGCACGAAGGCGCGGGCGATGCCCTGCCATTCGGTACGCCGGGCGAGCTGGTGCTGGTGTCGGCGTACAGGTTTCGATCGGACGCCTCCTCACATCCCGCACTGTCCAAGCTGACCGGTGCGCCGGTCCGCTCGGTCGAGCTGGCGGACGAGCGCCTGTACCACCTCGACCTCACCTTCTGCCCGCTCGACGACCGGCGGGCCATGGTGGCGCCGCTCGGCCTCGACGCCTACGGGCGCAAGGTCATCGCCGCCCTGGTCCCCGAGCTGCTCGTGCTGGAGGACGACGAGGCCCTGGCGTTCTGCGCCAACTCGGTGGTGGTCGGCGACAACATCATCATGCCCTCCTGCCCGCCGCGGCTCGGTCGGGCACTGGAAGCCTGGGGCTTCTCGGTGGCGATCGCTCCGGTCGACGAGTTCCTGATGGCCGGTGGGGCCTGCCGGTGCCTCACCCTCGCCCTGGACGTCGACCTCCGCCGGGCGTAGCTCGGGGCACGGCGGCAGTTCAGCCCGCCACCGGCTCGACGTCGAAGGCCGCCCACATGCCGGCGTAGCGTCCGCCCCTGGCGAGGAGCTCGTCGTGACGGCCCTGCTCGACGACCCGCCCCTCGTGCATGACCACGATGCGATCGGCGCTGCGCGCCGTGGGGAGCCGATGGGCGATCAGCAGCGTCGTCCGACCGCGCGCGACCCTGGCCATGGCGCGGGCAACCCGGGCTTCGGTCGACAGGTCGAGGTTCGAGGTCGCCTCGTCGAGCACCAGGATGGCGGGGTCGACCAGCCTGGCCCTGGCCAGGGCGATGAGCTGACGCTGCCCGGCCGACAGCGCCCGGCCCCGCTCGCTCACCAGGTAGTCGTAGCCCCCGGGCAGGCTTACCACCAGCTCGTGGGCACCGACTGCCCGGGCGGCGGTCTCGACCTCGGCGTCGCTGGCCGACGGCCGACCGTAGGCGATGTTGTCGCGGATCGTCCCCGAGAAGAGGAACGGCTCCTGCGGCACGTAGCCGAGCTGGGCCCGGAAGGCGGCCAGGTCGAGCTCGGCGAGCGGCAGCCCGTCGATCAGGATCCGCCCTCCGGTGACGTCGTAGAAACGCGCCAGCAGCTTCACGACTGTCGACTTGCCCGCGCCCGTCTCGCCGACGAGAGCCACGGTCTCGCCCGGTTCGATGTCGAGATCGACGCCGCGCAGGGCCTCGGCGCGCGACCCCTGGTAGCCGAACCGCACCGACTCGAATCGCACCGAACCCTCGAGGCGTCCCGGACGGATCGGATGATCCGGTTCGGGAGTGGAGACCGGGATCCGCATCAGCTCGTTGATCTTGACCATCGACGCCCGCGCCTGCTGCCACTGGTCGAACGTCTGCGACAGCTGCTGGATGGGCGAGAACAGCTGGTCGAGGTAGAGCAGGAAGGCGATCAGCACGCCGACGCTGAGCTGGTGGCGGCCCACCAACCAGGCCCCCGCCCCGAGCACGAGCGCAGCGGCCACGTCCGAGAGCAGGAGGACGAACGGAAAGTAGATGGCCACGAGGCGCTGGGCCCCCACCCGAGTTCCCAGGTAGTCGCTGGAGACCTGGCGGAAGGTCTGCTCGTTGCGACCCTCCTGGCCGTAGGCCTGGGCGACGCGGACCCCCGAAAGGTTCTCCTGGAAGTTGGCGTTCACCACTGCGATCCGCTCGCGAGCCTGGTCGTAGGCGCGTCGGGAACGCTGACGGAACCACCAGGTGCCCGCCAGCAGCGGCGGCATGACGGCGAAGGTGACGAGGCTCAGGCGGAAATCCATCACGATGAGCGCGATCGCCACCCCGACGAAGCTGAAGAGGTTGACCAGCGCATTGACCAGCCCGGTCTGGAGAAGCTGGGACAGCGACTCGACGTCGGTGGTCATGCGGGTCATGATCCGCCCCGCCATCTCCCGCTCGTAGAAGTCCAGCGCCAGGCGCTGCAGGTGCGAGAAGATCCGCACCCGCAGAGCGAACAGCAGCCGCTCGGCGGTGCGGCCCGTGTAGCGGATCTCCCCCCAGGTATCGAGCCAGTCGGCGAGGACCACGCCGAGGTACACGAGGGTGGCGATCGCCAGGGCCAACAGCGAGTGGTTCACCACACCCTGGTCGATGCCCACCTTCACGAGTACGGGGCCGAGCACGGTCAAAATGGTGTCGACCAGCACCAGCCCCACGCCCACCCCCAGCTGCCGCCGGAACGGGCGCACGAAACGCCCGAACCCGAACCGCGGATCCTCGGCCGACTCGCGCTCCACGTCCACCTCGGGATGGTGGTCGGCCGGGGGAAGCGCCTCCACGGCCGCCATGAGCTCGGGGGTCGGCGCCAGCATGACGCCCTCGGAGGCGGCAATCGCGCCGCCGACCCGCGCTGGTGGCGGGGTCGCCGTAGGCGGGGTGACGGGCGCGGGCTCCGCCAGCTCGGCCTCCCCCTCGGCGCCTTCGCCCGGTCCCGCCACCAGGCGGCGGTACTGGACGCTGCGGGCCAGCAGCTCCTCGTGGGTGCCGTCGTCCACGACCACGCCCCGGTCGACCACGGCGATCCGGTCGGCCAGACGCAACGTCGAGCGCCGGTGGGCCACCAGGAGCGTCGTCCGACCCTCCATGAGCCGGCGCAGGGTGGCGTGGATCTCCTCCTCGGTGCTGGCGTCGATCGAGGAGGTCGCGTCGTCGAGGATCAGGACCCGGGGATCGGTGAGCAGAGCCCGGGCCAGCGCGACACGCTGGCGTTGACCGCCGGACAGCGTCAGGCCGCGCTCGCCGACGACAGTGTCGTAGCCGTCGGGCAGCTCGGCGATGAAGCGGTCCGCCTCGGCCGCGCGTGCCGCCGCGAGGACCTGCTCCTCGGTGGCGTCGGGCCGGCCGTAGGCGATGTTGGCCCGTACGGTGTCGGAGAACAGGAAGGTCTCCTCGAACACGACACCGATCTGGCGCCGCAACGACTCGAACGTGACGTCCCGCACGTCCACGCCGTCGACGCGCACCGACCCGCCGTCGACGTCGTAGAAGCGAGGCAGCAGGAGCGCCACCGTCGACTTACCCGACCCCGATGCTCCGACCAGGGCAACCGTCTCGCCCGGACGGACACACAGGGAGAACCCCGACAGCACGGGACGCGAGCGCATGTAGCCGAACGACACGAGGTCGAAGCTGACCTCGCCACGCAGCTGGTGCAGAGTCTGGGCGCCGTCACGCTCGACCACCTTCGGGTTCGAGTCGAGCAGCTCGAGGATGCGCTCGGCACCAGCCCGCGCCTGTTGGCCGAAGGACAGCAGGCCGGCCAGCATCCGCACCGGCGCCACCAGTTGGAGCAGGTAGGTCGAGAAGGCCAGGAAGGTGCCCAGCGATATCTGGCCTTTGTAAGCGAGCCACCCGCCGAACCCGAGGATGGCCACCTGGGCCAGCGCAGGCACCGCCTGAAGGGCGGCCTGGAGCCGGGCCTGGAGCCGTACCGTCCGCACCCGGGCCCCGTACAGACGCTCGGCCACGGCCGTGAGCCGGCGCACCTCCCGGCGCTCCTGGCCGAAGCCCTTGACCACCCTGACACCGGTGACGGCCTCGTCGACCACGCCCGTGACCTCGGCGGCCCGCTGCTGGGCGTCCCAGCTGGCGGGGAACACAGCGGTGCGCAGCCGCCAGGCGACGATGCCGATCGTCGGGATCGCCAGCACCGCCACCAGCGTGAGGGGTGGCGACAGGAAGAGCATCACCACAAAGGACACGACGAGCAGGACGACGTTGCCGCTCACGATGGGAAGGAACGACAACAGACCCTGGATGAGGCCCAGATCCGAGCTCGCCCTGGACACCAGCTGGCCGGTGTCGAGCTGGTCGTGGCGGGCGAAGTCCAGGCGCTGGAGGCGCTCGAAGACCGCCGTCCGCAGGTCGAACTGGACGTCGAGGGCGACTCGGCCCCCTCTGAAGCGCCGGATGTAGGCGGCGCCGAAGCTCACCAGCCCGGCGCCGAGCAGCAGCCCCAGCCAGGGACCGAGGGGTCGGCGGTGGCTCAGCACCACGTCGTCGACGATGACCTTCTCGACCACCGGGGTCAGGGCCTGGATGACCATCCCGACGACGGCGGCGCCGAACGCCCAGGCCACGTTGCGCCGGTGGTTGGCCAGAAAGGGAAGCAGTCCGCGGATCCAGCCCCTTCCATAGCCGTCTTTCATGTCGTCCGAGGATATTCGGGCGGTGTCCCCGATCGGCCCCCGTCGATCACTCGATGGCCAGGAGCACGCCGACGAAGACGATGTAGCCGCTGATGATGACAGCGCCGGCACCGCGCCCGAGGCCGCTACCCATGTAGGCGAGGATCAGTACGACAGCGGTGAGCGCCAGGTAGCAGGCGGCGACGAACGTCGTTTCGCCCGACGGGGCCCCGAGCCCGATCACCGCGGCCGGGAGGAGGAGGCCCAGGGTGACGTTGAGCGCGTTGCTGTTGAGGGCAGTGCTCAGGACCGCAGCTCCCCGTCCTCGGGATGCCAGGTAGCCGGCGGCGACGGCGTTGGGGAGGCTCGTGACGGCGGCCAGGACGAGACCGCCGATGACGATCGCGGGCACGGCATAGCGAGCCCCGAGCGACGAGGCCGCCCGCTCCATGGCGACGCTGGCGACGACGACCACGATGAGCGACGCGGCAGCGAGGAAGGCGTCCCCACCGGTTCCGCGTGGGGGCCGGATGGCGTCCTCGAGCTCGAGCTCCTCGTCGGCGACCGCGGCGCCGAGCCAGGTGATCCAGCTCCTAGGCAGCCGGACGTGCGCGACGCTGCTTCGGCCGACGGCGAGGACGACGACGTACGGCACCATGGCGACCAGGCTCAGCAGGAGCGCGACCACGGCGGAGACCGCGCCGACCACGGCGGCGACGCACACCGCGGCGACCCAGATCGCGATCGCCCCGCTCAGCTCGATCACCCTGCGGTGTAGGGCGATGCGCCCGGCCACGAGGGCTCCGAGGCCCAGCAGGGCGGCCAGGTTGAACACGTTCGAGCCGATGACCACGCCGGCGCCGACTTGACGCTCGTGGTGGATCAGGGCGGTGATGGCAGCGGTGAGCTCCGGGGCGTCCGCGGCCAAGGCGGCGACGACGCCGAGGAGCGCCTCGGACAAGCCCAGCCGCTCCCCCACCCGCTCGAGCCTCGAGACGAGAAGCCAGCTGGTGCTGAGGCTGACCAGGGCACCGAGGGCAAAGACGATCGCGTCAAGGGCCGGCGCCACCCGCGGGGAGTGTACCCATGCTGGCCGGACGCGGAGCGGGAGGCCAACATGGTCGCCGTGCCGGGGTGGACCTGTCCTGGATGCGGCCGACGCTTCGCACGCGCCGGGCAGTCCCACGAGTGTGAGCCGGCCATGTCGGTGGATGAGTACTTCTCCACCGGTCCCGCGCACGAGCGCCCGATCTTCGAGGCCGTCATGGGCCACGTGAACAGCCTGGGACCGGTCCACGTGGAGCCCGTGTCGGTTGGGATCTTCTTGAAGCGGGCGCAGACCTTCGCCCAGCTACGGCCGATGCAGCGGTGGGTGGCGCTGTCCTTCTCGCTGCGCCGTACCGTCCGCCATCCGCTGATCACCAGGAAGGTCGTCCCGTACCACGGGCGCTACTTCCACGTCGCCAACCTCTCGAGCCCCGAGGACTACGACGAGGAGCTCCGGAACTGGATCGCCGAGGCGTACCTCGACGCTCCTGGCTGACGCCGCCCCTCACCTTCGAGGTATTGACAGTCTCAGTGTCATATCTATACCGTCGCCCGTAGAAGAAGGGATCGGTGGAGAAAGGACCGGCGATGGCCATCACACCTACTCGGGCGCAGTTCGAGGCGTTCGCCCACCACGGCCGGGAGGGCGAGGTCGTGATGATCAACCTGCTGCATTTCGCCCCACCTGAGGGCTCGGGCACGTCGGGGGGTGAGGATGCCTACCGTCAATACGGCAGCGCCGCCGTCAAGATGGTCGAGGACCGCGGCGGTCGGGTCGTCTGGATGGGCCGTCCCGAGCACCTGGTGATCGGCGACCCCGACCACGATCACTGGGACCTGGCCGTGCTGGTGTCGTACCCCAGTCGTCAGGCGTTCGTCGACATGGTCACGACGGACGAGTACCAGGACGCCCACAAGGACCGCGAGCAGGGGCTCGATCGCACCGTCCTGCTCGCCTGCGAGCCGATCGGGGACTGGACCGGCTCGCATGCCTGATCGGGCTCCATCCAGTGGCGGCGCGCGCCGCAACATCCTCCTCATCACGACGGACCAGCAGCGCTACGACAGCTTGGGATGCAACGGCGGCACCGTCGCTCGCACCCCTGTCGCCGATCGCCTGGCAGCCGAGGGCGTCAACTACCGACGGGCCTACAACCAGAACACGGTGTGCATGCCCGCCCGTTCGACCATCCTCACAGGCCAGTACGTCCGCACGCACGGTGTGATCGCCAACGGGATCCCACTGCCTCCCGACGCCCCGTCGATCGCCGCCTACCTCGCGGAGCGGGCGGGGTACCGGACCGCCCTGTTGGGCAAGGCTCACTTCGAGCCCGGTGTCGATCCCCAACGCCGCTTCGAGGAGAACGCGCGCGCCGCCCGCGGAGATACCGGACCCTGGCGCGGGTTCGAGCGTTCGATCCAGGCCATGCACATCGCCGCGTGGGGCGACTTCCCCCTTGCGCACTACGGACGGTGGCTCGCCGAGCACCACCCGGAGCATCTCCACAGCTTCGCCAACCTTCTCCAGGCCGAGCCCGGCGGCGACACGGACGCGCCCGAGACCAAGAACAATCCCATCCCCCGGCCCTGGTACCACACCGACTGGGTAGCCGACCTGACCGTCGACTGGCTTACGTCGATGGGCGACGACGAGCCCTGGTTCTGCTGGATGAGCTTCCCCGATCCGCATCATCCGTGGGACCCCCCGGCGTCGGAGAACCATCGCGTCCCTTGGCAGGAGCTGGACCTGCCGCCCGGCCACCCCGGCTCCGACGACGACATCCGCGCCATCCTCGCGGGCAAGCCTCCGCACTGGCTGGCCTTCTGGGAGGGGCGATGGCCGAACGTCGAGGGAGGCCCAGCGGCGTTCGTGCCGTCCCGGCTGACCGTCGACGCCCTGCGCGAGATCAACGCAAAGGTCCACGTGATGAACGAGCTCGTCGACGAAGCCTGCGGCCGGGTCCTCGACGAGGTCAACGAGCGGGGATGGATGGACCGTACCGACGTGATCTTCACCACCGACCACGGCGAGCTGCAGGGTGACTTCGGCCTGCTGTACAAGGGGCCGTTCCACGTCGACGCCCTGATGCGGCTCCCCCTCATCTGGCGACCCGCTCCGGTGGCGGGGGTGGCGCCCGCCGAAGTCGCCGACCCCGTCGGCCAGGTGGACCTGGCCCCGACGCTGTGCGCCATCGCCGGCATCGAGCCGGCCGACTGGATGCAGGGCGCCGCCCTGCCCGTTGGCGACGGGCAACCGGGGAGAGAGCGGATGCTGTGCGAATGGGACAGCCAGTTCCCCGGCTACGGCATGCACCTGCGCTCCATATACCGCGACGGCTGGCTCTGCACCGTGTACGAGCCGTCCACGGCCGGCAAGCCCAACGGCCTCGAAGAGGTCTGGGGTCCGAGGGTGCTCGAGCCCTCGTCAGTCGTGTACGAGGCGGAACGCCGGGGCCCGGGGGGCGTCTCGATCGCGACCGGCGAGCTGTACGACGTGGCGGCCGACCCGCAACAGTGGCACAACCGCTGGGATGATCCCACCGTGCGGGCTGTCCGTGAGGACCTGATCAGCGATCTGTACGATCACCTCCCTGGTGAGGTGCGCTCGCTGGCGGTCGCCGCTCCGGCGTGACGCCGGGAACGAGCGAGGTCGACGGTCGGGCCCAGCGATCGGCCCGCAGCCGCGACGCCGTGGTCGACGCCATGCTGGACCTGCTGGATGAGGGGTCATTGCGACCGGGGGCGGCCGAGATCGCCGCCCGAGCCGGGGTGTCGGTGCGAACGGTGTTCCGTCACTTCGAGGACCTCGAGCAGCTCTTTGCCACGGCGGCCGCGCATCAGGCCACGCGCATCGGCCCGCTCCTGTCGCCCGGGGCGCCAGGCGGGACGAGGACCGACCGGATCGCCGCTCTGGTGGGCCACCGCGCCGATCTCTATGAGCGGATCGGGCCCGTCCGCCGTGCCGCCGTCCGCCACGAGCCCTTCCACCAGGCGGTGCACGAGGGCCTGAGCCAGGCCCGACGGCTCCTGCGTCGAAACCTGGTCGCCACGTTCGGCCCGGAGCTCGAACATCTGGACGGGATAGATCGGGCCACGATCGTCGCCTCCCTCGAGACGGCCACCAGCTTCGCGGCGTGGGACAACCTGCGCGTCGAGCAGCGTCTGTCCGTCCCCCAGGCTCGGGCGGCCCTGACAACAACGCTCGTGGCCCTGCTCGAGCACTCGGTGCGCTAGGCGCCGTGGCCACCGAGGGGCCCGTCCGTCATTAGCAGCGCGTTCCACCTTATGTCGAAAGCGACCGCTCGCCCTCAGTGCTTTCGACATAAGGTGGAACAAGCAGGACATGCCAGAGGCCGGACTGCGGGTCGGCAACTGCGGGTAGGTAGTCGAGTCATGGGCCAGCTAGCCGTTGCCACCGCAGCGATCCCCGACGTCAGCGGAGGTCGCTGATGGGGACGCCGATCGACTGCCACGTCCATCCCTCGACGGCCGAGTACCTGGGAGGGTCCATCGGCCCGTACATGGACGATCTGTGCCATCACTTCCGACTCGACATACCGGTACGCAGCGTCGAGGAGATGGCAGCCGACTACGAGGGGATGCGCGGCGTGCTCCTGGCGTGGGACGCGGAGACCGCCACGGGGCGCCCACCGGTGACCAACGACTGGGTGGCGGACGTCTGCCGACAATATCCCGAGCGCTTCATCCCCTTCGCGTCGGTCGATCCCTGGAAAGGCGAAGCGGCGGTCGCCGAGGCCCGGCGGGCGGTCAAGGAGCTGGGGATGAAGGGCTTCAAGTTCCAGCAGGCGGCGATGGCGTTCCTGCCCTCCGACGAGCGGTTCTCGCCGTTGTGGGAGGAGATCTCGGCCTTGGGTGTGCCCTGCCTCTTCCACGTCGGCACCACCGGCATGGGCGCGGGGACGCCGGGGGGGTCGGGCTTCCAGCTCGACTTCGTGCGGCCGATCCACATCGACGCGGTGGCGGCCAGGTTCCCCTCGCTCACCATCATCTGCGCGCACCCGGCCTTCCCGTGGCAGCTGGAGATGAACGCCATCGCTCTTCACAAGGCGAACGTCTTCACGGACCTGTCGGGGTGGGCGCCGCGGTATTTTCCGCCCGAGCTCCTTCGCGAGGTCGGTGGCCGGCTCCAGGACAAGACCCTCTTCGGGACCGACTACCCGTTCATCCTGCCCGAGCGCTGGCTACGGGAGTTCTCGGACCTCGGCCTCAGCGATGCCGTGACAGAGAAGGTGTTGTGGGGCAACGCCGAGCGGGTTCTCCGTCTCTAAGCCGACAGCGCTTGTGACCCGATAGGCGGCTGGCCGGGTGGCCGGATAGCCTCTCGGCCGATGGCCAGAGTGTCTGACGGCGCCGCCTCCGACGCCACCGCGTCGCCCGGGCTCGTTGCCCGCTGGCGGGAGGTGCTCCGCACGTCCAACCCGCCGGCGGGCCGTCTCGACCCGGTGTCGAAGTGGCTGGTCCTCACGCGGGCCTCCGTCCTGCCGATGACCCTCACGGCCGGCGCCGTGGCGGGTCTGCTGGCGGTGAACCAGCGGGGCTTTCGCCCCGGGCTGTTCTTTCTCGCCCTGGCGGGCATCCTTCTGGCTCACACCGCCAACAACCTCATGAACGACTTGTTCGATCTCCAGGTCGGCGCCGACACGGACACCTACCCCCGCGCGCTGTACGCCCCGCACCCTGTGCTCTCGGGGATGATCTCCCGGCGGGGCCTGCTCACGGCGGCCCTGGTTGTCAACGTCGCCGACCTCGCCATCCTCATCGTGCTCTTCGGGTACCGAGGCTGGCCGGTCGTGGCCCTCGCCCTGGGTGGTTTCCTGCTGAGCGCGGCCTACACCGCCCCGCCCCTGCGGCTCAAGAAGCGCGGCCTGGGAGAGCCCGACGTGCTCGCGGTGTGGGGCCCGTTGATGGTCGGCGGCACCTACTACGCGGCGGTGGGCCATCTGCCCTGGCAGGTCATCGCCGCCTCCATCCCCTACGGCCTGCTCTGCACGACCGTCCTCATGGGCAAGCACATCGACAAGATCGAGTGGGACGCACCGCAGGGGACGCGCACCCTGCCGGTGCTGCTCGGCGAGCACCGCGCCCGCCGTGTGACGCAGGGCATGATGGCCGCCTTTTACGTCAGCGTGGCGGTGCTCGTCGGAGTCGGTGCCCTGCCGTGGCCCACGCTGCTGGCCTACGCCGCCCTGCCGGCACTGGCCAAGGTGTGGAAGGCCTTCGACCGCCCGCGTCCGGACGAGCCACCGCCACGGTTCCCCGTGTGGCCGCTGTGGTTCGCGGCGATCGCCTTTCTGCACACCCGACGGGCGGGGGCACTGCTCGTCGCGGGCCTCGCCATTGGCGCCATCCTCGGCTACTGAGCACCTCGTCCCGCTAGGTCACCTCGCGCAGCGAGCCCTTCTCGACCTCGTAGACGAAGCCTCGCACGTTCTTCTTGGGGATGAAGGGGCTGGCCTTGATCCTGGCGATCGACTGGCGGACGTCCTGGTCCAGGTCCGCGAATGCCTCGGCCGACCAGGGCGGGCGCACCCCGGTGTCCTCCTCCACCTGCTGGCGGAAGGCGTCATCGGTGAAGGTGAGCATCCCGCAACCGGTGTGGTGCACGAGGACGATCTCATCGGTCCCGAGGAGCCGCTGCGAGATGGCGAGCGAGCGGATGGCGTCGTCGGTCACGCCACCCCCCGCGTTCCTGATCACGTGGGCGTCACCTTCACGCAGGCCGAAGATCCCGTACAGGTTGAGCCGGGCGTCCATGCAGGCCAGGATGGCCAGCTTCTTCTCGGGCGGCAGGGGCAGGTCACCCTTGTCGAAGGCGTTGGCGTAGGCCTGCGAGTTGGCTACGAGCTCGTCGGTGGCACTCATGGTCGACCTCCTCACGTCGGCTAATCCTGACCCTATCAGTCAACAATTGGCCGGTCACGGCCCACCTCCGCCTCCGATAACCTGACCAGTCAGTCAAGAAGGCTTTCCAGGGGGTCTCATGGCCGAGATCGTGTCCGAGGAGCAGTTCGAGGGGGATGTCCTCGCCTTCCTCGAGGCCAGCGCCAAGCTGCGGGTGGAGCAGAAGAAGGGCTGGGGTCAGGGCTCCGACAGCGTCGCCCTCTTCGCCGAGCGGTCCACCGAGGAGGAAGAGGCCGAGGTGGTGGCGGCCAAGGCGTGGCGCCAGCAGGTGTTCGACGCCGGCTTCGGGTGGATCACCGGGCCCCAGGCCTACGGCGGCCGGGAGCTGCCCGCCTCCTACGAGCGGTTGTACCAGTCGCGCGAAGCGGCCTTCGACACCGCCTCCCAGGCACCCTTCGGCATCGGCCTGGGCATGGTGGCGCCGACGATCCTCGCCCATGCCACCGAGGCGACGAAGCAGCGCTACCTGCGGTCGCTCTATCGGGGCGACATCATCGCCTGCCAGCTCTTCAGCGAGCCGGGGGCCGGCTCCGACCTGGCCAGCCTCCAGACCAGGGCCGAGCGTGACGGCGACGAGTGGCGCATCACGGGTCAGAAGGTCTGGACGTCGGTCGCCCAGTTCGCCGACATCGGTGAGATCATCTGCCGCACCGATCCCAGCCTGCCCAAGCACCGGGGTCTGACGGGCTTCGTCATCGACATGCACGCGCCGGGCGTCGAGGTTCGGCCGCTGCGCCAGATGACGGGCGGCTCCACGTTCAACGAGGTCTTCTTCACCGACGTGCGTGTGCCGGACGACCATCGTCTCGGCGACGTCAACCAGGGCTGGACGGTGGCCCTCACCACGCTCATGAACGAGCGGGCCGCCATCGGCGCCGGCGGAGCCGGCGTGGGCGGGGTCCTCGGCGGCGACCGCCTCGTCGAGCTCCTCCGCCACTTCGGCGCCAACGATGATCCGCTGCTTCGCCAGCGCCTGGCCGACGTCTACATCAACGGCAAGGTGGCCAGCTACACCAACCAGCGGGCGATGGCCAAGATCAAGGCGGGTCAGCTGCCGGGTCCGGAGATGTCGATCGCCAAGCTCTCGCTCACCAACAACATGTCGCGCGTCGGCGAGCTGGTGAGCCTCGCCCTGGGCCCGCGCCTGGCCGCCGACACGGGCGAGTGGGGGACCTACGCCTGGTCGGAGCTGGTCCTCGGTACGCCGGGGGTGAAGGTCGCCGGCGGCACGGACGAGGTCATGAAGAACATCATCGGCGAGCGCGTCCTCGGTCTCCCGAAGGAGCCGTCACCCACCGGCGCCTCCTGACGCGCCCTCGGCGAACGGAAGCTCGGCCTCGACGCCCGGCCTCCGGTACCGAGTCCCCCAGATCAAGTGGTCCATGAACACCCAGCTGCGCCGGTGGATCGACGTGGGCCCCCACGCCCGGAGGGACATCTTGTGGCGGGGGCACGGGTAGCCCTTGTTCAGCTCGAAGTCGTAGCCCGGGAAGTGCCGGGCCTCGCCGCGCATGACCCGATCACGGGTGACCTTGGCCAGGACCGACGCGGCGGCGATGGACAGACACGTGGCGTCGCCCTTCACGATTCGGCGGGTGTTGGGACCCCCGACGAAGTCCCACCGGCCGTCGATCAGCACGTGGTCGGGGCGCAGCGAGAGGGCGGCCAGGGCACGCCCGGCAGCCAGCCGCTGGGCCTCGGACATACCCAGCTCGTCGCACTCTTCGGGAGTGGCGTGGCCCACGGCCCAGCTCGTGCACCACCCCGCCACCCGGTCGAACAGCGCCTCCCGCTCGGGCTCGGTCAGCATCTTCGAGTCGCGCACCTTGTAGACCCGGCGATCCCGCGGCAGCACCGCGGCGCCGACGCTGAGTGGGCCGGCCCACGCGCCGCGCCCCACCTCGTCCATGCCCACCACGACCGTGTTGCCGCCGTCCCACAGGTCGCGCTCGATCCGAAGGGACGGCACGACCTGGCGGCGGCGGGCGATCGTCGCTCGGCCGCGGCCCCCGCTCGACCCCATGGGCGGCAGGCTACCGGTTCGAGCGGGCGGGCCGCGGCGCGCTCGGTACTCGTCCGCGCCCTCAGCTGAGCGACACGCCTGCGGGGCCGGCCACGACCTCGCCGATCGTGACGAAGTCCGACACCGACTCCAGACGGCGCGCATCGGCCGGCGTCACCGCGGCCAGGAGTCCTCCTGAGGTCTGGGGGTCGTAGGCCAGGGCCTCGATCGCCGCCGGCGCCGATGAACGCACCCGCCCCTCGAGGTGGGATCGGTTGCGGGCGTCGCCGCCCGTGCGCGTCCCGGCCGCGGCCGCCACCTCCGCTCCGGGGTAGAGCGGCAACGCCGGCGCCGACACTGACAGACGGGCCTCTGAGCGCTCGGCCATCTCCCAGGCGTGGCCGAGGAGGCCGAAGCCGGTGACGTCGGTGACTGCGTGCGGCGGGCTGGCCAGACCGGCGAGCCCCTCGGCCGCGGCCCGGTTGAGCGCGCGCATGCCCACGACGGCCGACCGGCAGTCGGCGGGCCGCCCTCCGGCCAGCACGATGCCCGTGCCGAGCGGCTTGGACAGCACCAGCGCGTCGCCCGCCCGCGCCCCGGCCTTGGTCCACACCTGGTCGGGGTGGACGACGCCCTGCACGGCCAAACCGAATATGGGCTCCTCGGACCGTATGGTGTGACCGCCTGCCACCTGCCCGCCCGCCTCGGCGACGACGGCTGCGGCAGCGGCCAGGATGTCGCCGACCGCCTCCGGCGGCATGTGCTCGGGGAACGCCGAGATGTTGAGGGCGAGCACGACGCGCCCTCCCATGGCGAACACGTCGGAGCAGGCGTTGGCCGCGGCCACGGCCCCGAAGTCAGCTGGGTCGTCCACCAGGGGCGGGAAGAAGTCGGTGGTCGACACCAGGGCGACATCGTCGTTGATCCGCCACACGGCGGCATCGTCGAAGGGCGCCAGGCCGACAAGCAGCGACGGGTCGGCCCGGACCGCCAGCTGGCGGACCAGGGCCGACAGCGGTGCGGCCCCCCATTTGGCGGCGCAGCCGCCGCAGGACGTCCACTCGGTCAGCCTGATGTCACCGCTCTCGCTGGTGCCAGTGGTCCCGGTCGACTCGGCCACACCTGCCTCCTCTCGTCGGCGGCGCTCCGCGGCGATCCGGGGAGGTGACCGCCCCGGATCGCCCGCACACCAGAAGTTATCGCTGTACAGCAGGGATAACCCCTTGTGCTCCCCGGGTCGATCGACCAATATGAGCGCCCTAGCGGTCCACCCGGTCCGTCGGTGCGGACCGGTGCCAGGGGTCCCGGCTGGAGGGGCAACCGTCGAGTCACCGCAACGGAGGGCAGGCGATGGGCGAGACAGTCGCACCCCAGACACGGTCCGGCCCGGAGGTGCTGGTCGCCGGCACAGCGGTCGACGTCCGCAGCCGGTACCTGGGCACGTGGAGTCGAGGTTTCGAGGTGGCCGAGATCATCGGCGATACCTACCGGGTGCGGAGGCTGTCCGACGGCTCCGTCCTGCCCAGCGAGTTCGCCTCCGACGACGTCAGGTTGCAGCGCCCGAAGAAGTCGGGGCTGTGGTGGTACTGACCGGTTAGGTCGCCCTGACCGGTCAGGAGCGCAGCGAGCTCAGATAGTCGTCGATCGGGATGGCATTCAGCGTCAAGGTCTTGATCGTCCCGCGCGCCCCGAGCCGGAGCGCCACCCGGGCCATCGTGATCTCGTCGGGCGCCTCGAGGATGGTGGCGAAGTCGTACGGTCCGAGCAGCGCCCACTGCTGTAGTACCCGGGCCCCCATCGACTCGACGTCGGCGTTCACCTGCTTGAGGCGGTCGGGGTTGTCGTGCAGCGTCGACGCCCCGTCGGGACCGATGGTCGAGAGCATCAGGTAGGTGCTCATGGGGGAGCACACTAACCCAGGCGGCTCACGTTCTCTCTCTCGTCGGCGTCGACGTCGGTGACCAGGAAGGCGTCGAGCATCTCCCGGGCCACATCCGGGGAGGTGAGCCGAAGTCCGAAGGCGAGCACATTGGCGTCGTTCCATCGCCGCGCCCCCCGCGCCGTCTCGGCGTCGGTGCACAACGCCGCCCGCACGCCCGGCACCTTGTTGGCCGCCATGGACACGCCCGTCCCGGTCCAGCAGCACACCACGCCCCGCTCGGCGCGCCCAGAGGCCACCGCCTCGCCCACCAGACGGCCGACCTCCGGCCAGGGATCGGCCTGAGCCACGTCGATCACCTGGTGGCCATGGCGCTCGAGCTCGGCCACGACGCCAGCCGTGAGGGAGGTCGATTCGTCCGTGCCGAAGGCGATGCGCATCAACCCGAAACGCTACCGGCTGGGCGCCCCCACCCCGCCGCCGGCCGTGCCCCCTAGCCTGGCCCCATGGGCCGGCGCCGGGTCGCCATCGTTCCCCACACCCACTGGGACCGGGAGTGGACCCAGCGGTTCGAGGTCGTTCGCCTTGACCTGGTCGATCTGCTCGACGCCGTGATCGCCCTGCTGGAGAGCGACGAGTCCTTCACCGCGTTCCTGCTCGACGGTCAGACGGCCCCCATCGACGACTACGTGGAGGTGAGACCCGAAGCCGAAGTGCGCATCCGGCAGCTGGTCACGTCGGGGCGGCTGGAGATCGGGCCCTGGTACGTGCCGATGGACGAGTTCCTCGTCTCGGGCGAGACGATCGTGCGCAACCTGCAGCTCGGCCTGGCGCGCGCCGCCCGCTTCGGCGGCGCCATGCCCGTCGGCTACCTGGCCGACAACTTCGGCCACGTCGCCCAGATGCCTCAGCTCCTCAGGGAAGCCGGGTTCGGCCACGCCGTCGTCTGGCGGGGGGTGCCGGCGACGATCGACCGGACCGCGTTCTGGTGGTCCGCCCCCGACGGCTCGACGGTGCGGGCCGAGTATCTGGCCCGCGGCTACGGCAACGGCGCCGCTCTACCCCACGACCCCGCGGCCTTGACCCGACGGCTGACCGCCCACGAGGCCGAGCTGGGGAAGCTCCTCGTCGACGGGATCTTGCTGATGAACGGCACCGACCGGGCGCGGCCACAGCCCGGGCTCGGTGCGCTCGTGACGGCGACCAACTCCAGCCAGGAAAACTTCGAGCTGTGCGTCACCCCCCTCGGCGCCGAGCTGGCCCGCCGGCCGACCGAGGAGCTGCCGCGCTGGTCGGGTGAGCTGCGGTCGGGACAGCGGGCCCACATGCTGAGGGGCGTGGCCTCCACACGCGTCGACGTGAAGCAGGCGGCGGCGCGAGCCGAGCGGGCGTTGGAGCGGGTAGCGGAGCCGCTCTGCGCGCTGTTCCTTCCTCCCTCACGCTGGCCTGGTGCACTGATCGACGCGGCCTGGTTGCAGGTGGTGCGCAACTCCGCCCACGACTCGATCTCGGCGTGCTCGGTCGACGACGTCTCTGCCGCCGTGCTGCAGCGCTTCGCCGGTGCCACCGAAGCGGCCGAGGGTCTGAGCGTGCGGGCCCTGGCCGAGCTGGGCTCGTCGATGGCCGACCCGGGCCCCGTGGTGGTCAACACCGCCGGCCGGAGCCGGGGAGGGCTGATCGAGCTGGTCCTACCGGGCGACGAGCTGGTGGAGGGCACCCAGCAGCTGGAGGCGTGGCCCGCGCTCAGTCGCGACGACACGATGGGCGCCGACCACCTACGCGCCCTGCTCGGTCGTATACGGGGTCAGGATCTCGGTGACGGCAACTTCGTCAACAGCGCCGAGATCGCTTACGGCGCCAGTGGCGTCGACGTGTGGCTCCACACCGACACGCACCTGACACCGAACCCGTCGGTGGAGGAGGTGAAGCGGGAGCTCTATGCCATCGTGGGCGCCCGGCCCGACGCCGGCGTCCGCGTGCACCTCGACCGGCGGCCGAGCCAGCGGGTGTTGGCCCGAGCCGAGGCGGTGCCCGGCCTCGGGTGGGCGGCCTGGGCCCCGGCGCCACTGCAGCACCCCGTGGAGGTGAACGCCCGAGCGTCGATGAGCAATGGCTTGATCACCGTGGCGATCGACGATGCAAAAGGTACCTTCGCGCTCGACGAGTCCCCTGACCTGGACCGGTTGGTCGACGAGGGCGACCAGGGCGACACCTACACGTGGTCGCCGCCCATCCACGACACCATCGTCGACCAGCCCGATGCCGTCTCCGTCGAGGTGGCCGAGCGGGGACCAGTCCGCGGCCGGCTGCTCGTCCGGCGGACCTACGTCTGGCCCGAGCGGGTCGACGACGACCGCGGTATCCGAGTGGGTGAGAGGTCCGTGGTCGTGACGACAGCCATCGAGCTGCGAGCGGGCGAGCGACTGGTGCGGGTGACGACCAGCTTCGACAACCCGTGCCGTGATCATCGGCTGCGGACACTGTTCCGCCTCCCCGTCCCTGCGTCGACCTCCAGGGCCGAGTGCGCCTTCGGGGTGGTGGAGCGGGGCCTCGACACCGAAGGGGGGACCGACGAGCTTGCGGTGCCCACGTTCCCGTCTCGGCGCTTCGTCTCCGCCGGCGACCTCACCGTCGTACACGAGGGTCTGCTCGAATACGAGCTGATCGACAGACACGACGGCCGGGCGCAGACGCTGGCCCTCACGCTGCTGCGGGCAACCGGCATCCTGTCCCGGCCGACGACCAAGTACCGGCGGTCGCCGGCGGGGCCGCCCCTACCCGTCGAGGGCGCGCAGATGCTGGGGCCGGTGGAGTGCCGCTATGCCGTCTGCGTCGGCCCGGTCGATCCGTACGCCGTGGCCGACGACGCGTTCCTGCCGCTCTTCGCCACGACCGCGTCTGGCGGCGGTGACCGGACACCGAGCGGACAGGGCCTGGCCGTCACCGGCGCCGAGGTGTCAGCTGTCCGTCGGGACGACGAAGCGGTCGTGGTCCGTGTCTTCAATCCCACCGACGCACCGACTGCGGTCTCGGTGGGCGGACGATCGGGCCAACTGGTCGATCTCGCGGGCCGGCCGCTCCGCGCCTTCGAGGCCAGCTTCGATCTCGGCCCGCGACGCCTGGCGACCGCACGCCTGTCTGACCGCTGACGGCCGACGACTGACGAATGGGGCCCTACTCCTCCCGTTCATCGCGATCCCGCCGCTCCTCGCGCCGCTCCTCCCGCCGGTCGGTCGCCCGATCCCGGAGCTCGCTCGCCCGGGCCCGCAGCTCGGCGGCGGCAGGCAGCACGCCCGGAAGGCCGCGCCGACGGCTCCAGGACCAGCGGCCGTCGGAGGGCGGCTCCGTCCCCGCCCAGTGCAGCGCCCACAGCTGCACCCGTCCCACATCCTTCAGGGTGCGGGGCCGGAGGGGCTTGAAGGCCAGCTCCTCGTCGTCGCGCAGCGCAGCGTGCACGTCGTCGGACACCAGCACCGTACCGGGGATGGCGATCTTGACGATGCGGCTGGCCAGGTTGACGACCGGCCCGTAGTAGTCACCCTCCATGGCCAGGACCGATCCGCTGGCCAGGCCAACCCGCACGTCCGACAACAGCTCGTCGTCGGCGTAGGCGTCGGCCAGGCGCAGGGCGATCCTCGCTCCTTCCGCAGGGTCGCGCACCACGAACATGACTTCGTCCCCGATCACCTTGACCACCTGTCCCCCGAGCGCGCCGACGGTGTCGAAGGCGAGGGCCTCGAAGCGGCTCACCACCTCGGCGAGCGCCTCGTCGCTCAGCTCCTGGGCGAGCAGGGTGAACCCCACCAGGTCGGCGAAACCTACCGTCGCCTCGATCGTCGCCCCGCTGAGCTCACCCCTGCTGAACGCCAGCATCGCCCGCCGGAACGCGGCCTGGAGGTGCCGGCGCCAGGCGTACTCGAGCAGCCGCCCGATGCTCGGAAGGATGACGTCGAGGCTGCGGAGGAACAGGTCCGCCTTTTCGTCGGGATCGAGATCGTTGCGGGTCAGCGGCGAGGCCGTGACCTCGGCTTCGGCGACGCGCGCCATCGACAGTCCGATGACTCTGGTCATCTGGAGCGCCACCTCGACGTCGGCCAGTCCCTCGTCCATGAACCGCTGAGCGATGGTGAGGGCCTCTACATCGGCATCGGTGAAGTGGCGCTCGTCGTCGGTCACGTCGGTGAAGCCCAGGGCCCGCCAGAAGCGCGCCGTCAGCTCCACCGGCATGCCCGAGCGCTCGGCCACCTCCGTCGCCGTGTAGCGCGGGACACCGGCGACGAGGAGCCGATCGACAGTGAGGAGATAGAGATGGCCCTCGGCCGACGCCCTGTCGATCTCCTCGGCGCTGACGCCGAGCGACTCGAGGAGCGAGCGCATGCGGTCTTCCAAGGCCTTCTCCTGGTCGCTCATCGCGGCCACCCGCCTGAGCGCGCCAGCGCGCCGATCGCGAGCTCGACCTCCCCTCGGGGCTCGACCGACGACCAGCTGGGATCGAGGCCAGGGGCGGTGAGACGGACGGACCCGGCGCCGGGATGGGCCTGGAGCTCCCACCGCAGCACGGCCCGGCCGGCCTCCCAACCCAGCTGGAAGGAGAGCGACCCTCGATGCGTGGGCGCCCCGTGCACCGCGAGGGGACGACCGCACCATTCCTCGGGCAGCATCGTGCACAGCGCCAGGCCGTCGGCGGTCTCCCGCACCAGGAGCTCCCGCACGAAGGAGAGGAAGTCGGCGGTCGCCCACCCGTGGTGACCGTCGCCCATGCACCCGTCGCCGAGCAACGGGTGAATGGCCTCTGGCCACGTGAACGTGGAACTGGCCGCGCCCACCAGCCACTCGAGGCGGTCGAGGGCTCGTCGGTCACCAGCGGCCAGCTCGACGAAGGCCAACTGGAGCGTCAGATAGGTCCCGAGACCGGTGTGGCTGATGCCGTGGAAGAAGGCTGAGCCGATGAGGAAGCGCTCGCGCACGGCCTCCACCGTCGCGGCCATGGCCGGATCGTGCGGCCGGATCAGCCCGAGCGGATGACAGGCCACCAGCGACCCGATGATGCCGGGGTCGACACGGCGGTGCGGCCCGGCGGGTATCACCAGGGTGCCCAGGTGCCGAGAGGTCCGCTCCATCGACGCCCAGAGGTCGGCTCGCATCCCGGCCGCCCACTCGTCGGCGCGCGCCGCCGCCGCCTCGTCGCCGGCCACCCGCAACAGAGGCGCGGCGTCGACGAGGCCCCGGAGCGACCAGAAGTCGTCCCAGAAGAAGTAGTCGAACGGTCCGAGGTGCTCAGCAGAGACGCCCGCGGGCATCAAGCCCTCGAGCGCCGGGTCAGAGCGGCGCGAGCGGGGCTTGGTGTGGCGCTTGTGCTCGATCCACGCCGCGGCACGGGCGATCGTTGGGGCCAGGCGGGCCACCAGCTCGTCGTCGCGGCTCAGGCGCCAGTGCTCGGCGAGCGACCACAGTGCCGCCCCGTTGGCGTCCCATTCCTGGCGCTGACTGAAGAAGAACCCGTCGTGGCCCTGTCGGTCGGGATACGAGGCGAGCACCTCGGCCGCCTCGGCGTGGAAGCCGTATCGGTTGAGGGCGGCGAGGAGGTAGGCCGCGTCACGAAACCAGAACCGGTGGTACGTGAACGGCCCCGGCATCACGTCGGTGCCCTCGTGGGACAGCACCAGGAAACGCCGGCAGGCATCCACAGCGTCAGCCAACCGCCCGCGCGGCAGGACCAGATCCGTGCCCCGATCGGTGCGGGTGCGCCAGTCGCGGGCCGTCGCTGCGCTCGATGGCAGGGTGGCTGGCAGCTCGGGCACCCGCTCGGCCCGACGTCGGGCCAACCGCCGCCGGCGGGTGCGCCGCTCGGCGACGAGGGGCAGGGCCACCCGGTGCGTGGCCTCAGGCGCCAGCGGGAGCACCAGCGCGAGCTGGGCCAGGCCCACCTCACAGCGAAGTGACAAGTTGCGCTGGGGCCCCGCTCCACCGTGCAACACGGTGGTGGCCGAGTCACCGCCCGCGAACGTCGAACCGGCGACGGCGCTCGGCGGGCGGGGCAGCAGGAGAGCGGGCCGGCCGTCGACCATGACGGTGCGATCCTCCAGGGCGATCCTCTCCACCACGGCGAGGCCCTCGGGGTTGTAGGGCCGGACAGCCAAGGCGACGACGAGGGGATGTCGAGACCGGTTCTCGAGCTCGACGACCAGGAGCTCGGTCCCGCTCACGGCGTCTCTGGCGCCGGTCATCACCGCGTAGACGCGATGGGCAGCGCGACCGCCCGGCACCACGACGGTCGTCTCCACGACGGGGGTCCCGTCGACGAGGCGCTGGTGGGTCGCGCCGTCTCGTGACGGCAGGTGCCACCCGTCCTCCGACTCGACCCACCAGTCGAGTGACCATCCGTCGTACCACGGCGTCACCAGACCACGAGGATCCACGATGCCCTTGCGCGACGAGCCAGGGTTGCCGACCATCGTCCACGCCCGACCGGTCACGTTCGTCAGTAGCGGAAGGTGCCCGCGAGGCACGAACGCCGGAGATCGCGGGTCCAGCTGCCGCTCGAGCCACCACGGCCAGACCCAGTCCATGGCCAGCTGCGCCGCGGCGCGGGTGCGGACGGCCCGGAAGACGGTCCGGGCGCCCACCGGCAGCAGCTCGCCGGGCATCTCGACCTCGACCGTCTCGCCCAGGCGCTGGAACGTCGACAGGTAGCGGACGATGTCGTCGGTGATGCGCAGTCGGCCCATGGCTCGACGCAACATCCAGGTACGGATCCCCATGGGATTGACCTCAGCCGCGGATGCCGTACAGCTCGGTCTTCGCCTCCCTCTGCATCAGATCGATGATCGCCTCCGGCACGGTCTTGCCGTCGCGGATGACGGCGGCCACCTGCTCGGCGATAGGCATCTCGACACCGTGCCGGGTGGCGAGCTCGACGACAGGTCCCGACGTCTTCACACCCTCGGCGACCATGCGCATCTCGGCCACGATCTCGTCGATCTGGCGGCCCTGGCCAAGCGCCTCACCGACGTGGCGATTGCGGCTCTGACGGCTGATGCACGTGGCGACCAAGTCACCCATGCCGGCCAGCCCCGAGAACGTGAGGGGGTCGCCACCAATGGCGATGCCGAGCCGGGTGATCTCGGCGAGACCTCTGGTGATAAGCGTGGCGCGGGTGTTGTCGCCGAAGCCCATGCCGTCGGTCATGCCGGCGGCGATGGCGATGACGTTCTTCAGCGCCCCGGCGATCTCGCAGCCGATCACGTCGGGGTTGGTGTACACCCGGAACATCCCACTCGAGAACAGGTGCTGCAGCTCGGTAGCGATGCCTTCGTCGGCCATGGCCACGACGCTCGCCGCCGGTTGGCCGGCCAGCACCTCCCGCGCCAGGTTGGGGCCCGTGAGGACACCCACTGGACGAGACGAACCGGGCGCCACCTCTTCGACGACCTCACTCATGCGCTTGAGCGAGTCCTGCTCGATGCCCTTGGCCAGGCTGATCACCGGGGTGGAGGTGGTGAGGTACGGCGCCATATCCGCGGTCACGCTCCGGAAGCCGTGCGACGGGACACCCATCACCACCACGTCGGCACCGGCGACAGCCTCCTCGAGCGACGCCGTGGCACCCAAACGGTCCGGAAGCTGGATGCCGGGCAGATACGAGCCGTTGACGTGGTCGACAGCGATCTCCTGTGCCAGCTCGGGGCGCCTGGCCCACAGCGTCACAGGCGCGTTCGTGGCGACGAGCGCCGCCACTGCTGTTCCCCATGAGCCAGCCCCGACGACTGCGACCCTGGTCACCACGCCGCCACCCTAGACTGGCTGGGTGGGACGCGAGGGCGTGAGCTCATCGCCGGGGCAACAGGGTCAACGGTCGCCGGACGCCCTCCGTATCGGTCCCGAAGCCGTGCTCGTGCCGGTCAAGGCCTTCGCCGAGGCGAAGCGACGCCTGGCTCCTGCCCTCCCCCCGGCGGAGCGTGCGAGCCTCGCCCGGTCCATGGCCGAGCGCGTCGTGGCCGCCGCTGGCACCCTTCCCGTCGCCGTGGTCTGCGATGACAACGACGTCGCCGTGTGGGCTCGCCAGCGGGGCGCGCTGGTGATCTGGGAGCCGGAACGGGGACTGAACAGGGCGGTGGAGGCTGGTGTCAGTCGCCTCGGGGCCGCCGGAGCGGTGCGGGTGACCGTTGCCCACGGCGACCTGCCGCTCGCCGCCGATCTCACGTGGGTCGGTCGCTTCCCGGGAGTGACGCTCGTCCCCGACCGTCATCACGACGGCACCAACGTGGCGTGCGTGCCCACCGCGGTCGGATTCACGTTCTCGTACGGACCAGGCTCGTTCCTTCGTCACGAGCACGAGGCGCGCCGTCTGGGCCTGCCGCTCCGGGTCGTGGACGAGCCCCTCCTGGCGTGGGACGTGGACCAACCAGCCGATCTCGACTACAGGCACTCTCGGTCATGAGAACCCGGTGACATCGATTTCGGAGGAGGGATCGGACGCACCGACCGGGTCGAACCTGGCCACCCCCAGTTGCGCGCTGGCGGTGGGGGCCCATCCTGACGACATCGAGTTCGGGTGCGGCGCCACGCTCGCCAAGTGGGCCTCCGCCGGATGTCGCATTCGACATCTGGTGTGCACGGACGGTGCCAAGGGCTCCTGGGATCCGTCTCAGGACCTCGCCAGCCTCGTCCGCATCCGCCAGGATGAGCAGCGGGCCGCGTCGAAGTCGCTCGGCGGCGAGGGAGACGTCGTCTTTCTTGGCTGGCCCGACGGCGAGCTCGAGGCCGGCCTTCGCCAGCGCCGGCAGCTCTGCTCCTGGATCCGCATCATCCGGCCCGACGTCGTGCTCGGCCACGATCCCTGGAAGCGCTACCGCCTCCATCCGGACCACCGCAACGCCGGGTTCCTTCTCACCGATGCCATCGTGGCGGCGCGCGATCCACACTTCTTCCCCGAGCAAGAAGTGCCGCCGCACCGTCCGTCGGCGCTGCTGCTGTGGGAGGCCGACGAGGCGGACCACTTCGAAGACGTCTCGGGGTTCGTGGACGCCAAGCTGGAGGCCCTGCTCGCCCATCGAAGCCAGTTCCGCTCGACCATGCGCATCGAAGCGTCCACATCCCGCGACGAGACGGCGCGATTTCGCGATCGCGTGGTCCAACGGCACGCCGATGAGGGCCGCCGCGCCGGGTTCGGCGCGGCCGAGGCCTTCAAGCTGATGAGCGACATCTGACCGCCGCCTCAGACCTCGCCGGCCCGCCCTGCCCTCGGGCCCGCCTTCCGGGGCCGCCGAGTTAGGCCTTGGCGGCCCTCTTGGCTGTCGACTTGCGAGCCCGAGACGCCGCGGTGGCCTTGGTGCCCTTTCGCGCCGGCGCTCTCGTGGTCTTGCGAGCCCTACCCTTCACCGTCTTGCGGGCGGGCGCCTTGGTCGACTTTCGAGCAGGAGCCCGCGTCGTCTTGCGAGTGGTCTTTCGGGTCGCCTTGCGGGCCGTAGCCTTGCGGGCCGGAGCCTTGCGGGCCGTCTTACGGGCCTTCGTCGTCTTGCGGGCCGGCGCCTTGGTCGCCTTGCGGACGGTCTTTCGGGCCTTCGCCGTCTTGCGGGCCGGAGCCTTGGTCGTCTTGCGAGCGGCCTTGGTGGTCTTGCGCGCCGTGGTACGGCCCGTCGCCCGCGACTTCTTGGCCAGCGACTTCGACGTCTTGGACGCCGACTTGCTGGCCTTCTTGGCCAGGCTGCGGCCCCGCCGCTGGGCGGTCTGTCTAGCTCTGCCCGTCGCGCCTGCGACCCGCTTCTCTGCGGCCGAAGCCGCCTTTCTGATGGCTGTCATCGAATCACCTATCGCTTTCTGGCGGCCTTCGCCGTCCTCGTGGTGTTCGCACCGCTTCCGTAACGGTCGACATCACCGCGTCGTAGTTTCCATGTAATGAAAAAGGTTCTTGGCCGCGAGGTCAAGTTTTTCCTTGACGCGAAGGGTTTTGCTCTCGCGATGGACGCCGGCGCGGTACTTCGCGAGTCTTTCGACTGGTGGAAGCGCTGCCGGACGGCATGTACGACGTCATGATCGTGGATGTCGAGACCGATGAACGCCAACACGTTCGGATCGACGTCGTCATCACGGCGGGATCGCATCGCGGTGAAGTCGTGCCGCTGCGCGCATCGCCGATGCAAAGGGAGCCGCTCGACCTCTTGGGCCTTCCGGCACGCCTCGCGGTGAAGGACGGTACGCCCGCTCTGAAGATGGATTGACGACGACTGGGCCCACTCAGCCGCCTCCGCCCCGCCATCAGGGCCACGACGCTCGTGACTGGGATCGGGCCATTCGATGGGGGCAAAGAACGCCGATGGCATTATCCTGACTGGCGATGACCTGCCCATCCTGCGGGAACACGCTGCCGGAGGGGGCTCGATTCTGCCCCGGATGCGGGCAGTCGATCGTGACGCACGGCTCGCGGGGCGATGAGCGGCGGGTCGTCACCGTGGTGTTCGCCGATCTCGTCGGCTTCACCACCTTGAGCGAGGCGATGGACCCCGAGCAGGTCAAGAACCTCGTGGACCGCTGCTTCGAGCGACTGGCCGCCGACATCACCGCCTTCGGCGGGAGGGTCGACAAGATCGTGGGTGACGCCATCGTCGCCTTGTTCGGCGCTCCGGTCGCCCACGAGGACGATGCCGAACGGGCGGTGCGGGCGGCTCTGCAGATGCAATCGAGTGTCGTGGCGCTCTCGGGTGAGCTCCAGTCCGTCCGCATGCGCATCGGCGTCAACACCGGCGAGGTTCTGGTCGGCGCCCTGCGGGCCGGCGGCGACTACACGGCGATGGGCGACGTGGTCAACGTGGCCAGCCGGCTGCAGACCATGGCCGATCCGGGTCAGGTGCTCGTGGGCTCTCCTACTCGGTCGAGCACCGCCGCAGTGGTGCGCTATGAGCCGGCGGGCATGCTGCAGACCCGCGGCCGGGACGGGACCGTCGAAGCATGGATCGCGCTCGAATGTCTTGCTCCGCCTGGGCGCCGGCCGGCCCGGGTGGACGGTCCGCTGGTCGGTCGCCGCGAGGAGCTGGGCCTGCTCCAGCATGCAGTCGGCGCCGCGGTCGCTCGGAGTCGGGCACAACTGGTAGTCCTGCTCGGCGACGCGGGAGTCGGCAAGAGCCGCCTCGCCCGCGAGCTCGCCGATTGGGCGGTCCAGGAGCACGACGCCACACTGCTGGAGGGGCGCTGCGTGCCCTACGGGGAAGCCAACGTCTGGTGGCCGATGGCGGAGATGATGCGCCAGGCGTGCGCCATCGAGCCTTCCGACTCGGCCGACGAGATGCTGGCCAAGTGCCGGTCCGCGGTCGCCACGGTCACCGGCGTCGACGTCGCCGGCACCGAGGCGGAGCGGCTGGCGACTGCTCTCTCCTTCCTCATGGGCGATCAGGACGCGCTGGCCAACGTCGACCCAGGTCGAACCCGCGACGAGGTGCGTCTGTCGCTGTTGACCTTTCTCGATGGGCTCGCCCGCCGTCGCCCCCTGGTGTTGGCGCTGTCAGAGCTCCACTGGGCGGACGAGCTGGTCTTCGACGCCATCGACGATCTCCTCGATCGGCTGCATCACCTCCCGCTCGTGCTCATGGCCACGGCCCGTCCCGAGATCCAGCCTCGGTGGTCTCCCAGGGCGGGCCGCCACAGCGAGGTCGTGCTGCACGTCGATCCCCTCACCCTCGTCGAAGGCCGCCAGCTGCTCGCCTCGCTGTCGGGGAACGAGCTGCAGCCGGGGCTTCAGGACGCGCTCCTCGAGCGGAGCGGGGGCAACCCCTTGTTCCTGGAAGAGCTCTCGGCTCTGCTCGACGATGCCAGCCGCAGCGAGCAGGACGTGCTCGGCGAGGTCGGCCGGCGGGGCGCGGAGCTCCCTGCGACCCTGCGCGGCCTGGTGGCAGCCCGCCTCGACGTGCTCAGCCGCGACGAGCGCGCCGTCGTGGAGGACGCGTCGGTGGTGGGCCTGCGCGGCGGTCTCGAGGCCCTCACCACCTTGGCGATGGCACGGGGCGCGCCAGAGATCGGTCCCGTCATCGAGGAGCTGGCGGCCACGGACGTTCTCGCCATGCAGGGTGACACGTGGGCTTTCCGATCCGGGTTGGCGCGTGAGGTCGCGTACGAGATCCTGACCAAGGCCGACCGGGCCCGAAGGCACTACGCCCTGGCATCATGGTTGTCCGAGAGCACCCAGCAGACCGACCGCCAGCATGAGGTGGTCGAGCAGCTGGCCCACCACTACAGCCAGGCCTCGGCGCTCACCGCCGAGGTGGGAGCGGTCGGCGGGATCCCGATCGACGTGTGGCGGTCGGCGCTGGAGTTCACCACTCTGTCAGCCGACCGCTCACGCCAGCGGGGGTTCTATCAAGTGGCCGTGGACCTCCTGTCACGGGCCGTGGCGGTCATTCCGCCGGGCGAGGACGCAACCCGTCGTGAGGTGCTGCTGGAGCGGGCCGATGCCATGGCCTATCTGCGCGAGCCCGGCGCGGCGCGTGCCGACATCGACAGCGCGCTGGCTTCCGCGTCCGCGCAGGGCGACCAGCGCGCCGTGGCCCGGGCGCTCACCGTGCTCGGCCATGTCGAGCAGGCCGAGGGTTCCTTCCACGCATCGAGCGCCACCCTCGAACGGGCGACTCGCATCTGGCGCGACGTTGGTGACGATCATGGTGAAGCCGAGGCCTTCAGCAAGCTGGGCACGACCCGCTCGCTCATGGGCGACCCGGACGGGGCAGAGGCGGCCATGACGACCGCTCTCACGACCTTCCGTGCCCTCGGCTCGCGTCGAGAGGAGGCCTGGGCTCTCTGGAACCTGGCCGAGATCGCCTACGCACTCGGTCGCCTGACCGAGGCGGAGGAGCGCCTCAGCGAGGCGGGAAGCACCTTCATCGAGGCAGGGGACTGGGGAGGGCTCGGCTGGACCAAAGGGCTCCTCGGGTTCGTCCGCTTCTTCCAGGGTCGCCGAGATGAAGCAGAGGCGCTGGCGACGCACATCCTCGGCGAGGTGCGCCAGGGCGGCGACCGGTGGGCGTTGGCGATGGTGCAGTTCCTGCTGGGCTCGGTGGCGCTGTGGCAGGGGCGGACGAACGAGGCCATCGAGCGGAGCCAGGAGGCGGCCCGGCTGTTCCGCGAGCTTCAGAACGGCGACGCCCTGAGAGCTGAGGGCGTCCTGATCAGGGCCCGTGCCGCCGCAGGCGAGGTCGAGGCGGCGTTCGCATTGGCCCGGGAGAACCTGATGAGCGCCCTGGCGCACGCAGGGTCGAACGAATGGACCTCCTCCAAGGCCGGCCTGGTGTACGGGCTGGTGCAGGGGGCGGGGCTGGTGCTCGCGGGCACCGCCATCCACGTGGGCGACGGCGAACAGGCGCTGTCGGTCCTGAGCGAGCTGTCGCAGCTGTCGACCGGCGCGGTCAGCGAGCTGGCCACGACCGAGGTCGACACGGCTCACGGCGCCGCCCTGGCCCAGGTCGGACGGTTCGACGAAGCGATCGATCGGCTGGAGCAGGCGGGCGCCGGCGCAGCGGCGGCCGGCCCGCGCGCCAATGCGTTGTCGCTGCTCGCCCTGGCCTACGCCGGCGCCCATCGGGCCGAGGACGCGATCGACGCGGCCCGCATGACGGCGTCGCTCGAGGAGGCGACCTATCTCGATCGGGCCGTCGCCGAGGTCGCCCGAGGCTTCGCGTCCGTGCAGCTCGGTCGTCCCGACGAGGCAGAGGAGGCGTTCTGCGCCGCCCGGTCCGGACTCGACGACACCGGCGACCGGACCCAGCAGGCCATCGTTCGCCTCGCTCGCGCGCGCGGCCTGGAGGCTACTGACGGGCCCGAGGCATCGGCGGCCCTGGCCGACGCCCAGACCGCGCTCGCCCGCATCGGCATCACGGCGGAGGGATGGGACAACGCGTTCCGCGCCGCTGCTGGTGGCGGGCCGCTCGCCGAGTCCGTGCCCACCGCCAGCCGGCAGTGAGCGCATCGGTCCCGCTCAGGACACCCGGGCGGGGTCCTGAAGGCTGAGCACGTGATCGGCGACCTCGTCGAGCTCGTCCGCCCACCGGTCGGGCTCGATCGCCGGGACGACGACCAGCTTCGAGAACCCGCGGTCGATGAAGGATTCGAGTCGCCGGCGCAGCGCTGCGAGCCCTGACAGGACCAGCTCGCCAGGGTCGACATCCGGTCGGCGCGCGGCCAGCGCCTGGGCCAAGCGATCGGGCAGTGGGCCGCGTGAGTAGATGACGAGGGCGCCGAAATGCTCCGGGTCGATCCATCGTCCGGCCCGGTCCGCCGCCTCCTCCACGATCTTGCGGCCGGCGGCGGCTTCGTCAGGAGTGCAGAAGCTCGGCAGCCAGCCGTCGCCCAGCCTGCCCGTGCGGCGCAGCTCGCTGGGAACCCGGCCGCCGAGCCAGACATCGGGAGGGCGCTGCACGGGCTTGGGCTGGATGGTCAGCCCGCTGTAGACGAAACGGGGACCCTCGTGGTCGACGGCATCCTCGGCCCACATCCGGCGGATGAGGGGCAGCGCCTCGTCGAACCACGCCGCCCGTTCCTCTCGCCGCACGCCGAAAGCCTGCTGCTCGTGGGGCTCGGCCACCCCCAGCCCGAACGCGGGCAGCAGGCGGCCGTCGGAGAGGACGTCGAGGCTCGCCAGCTCCTTGGCGAGCACTGCCGGGTTGCGCCCCGGCAGCACCAGCACGCTGGTGCCAAGCTTCAGGCGTTCGGTCCGACCCGCTGCCACCGCCAGCCCCACCACCGGATCGGGAGCGACGCCGGTGAGCCGCTCCGACAGCCACAGCGAGTCGAACCGCTGGCGCTCCAAGCCGTCGACCAGCTCGGTGAAGCGCTGGCGCCCGCCGCCACCCGCAGCGGTGCCGAGGCCGTAGCCGATGCGTACCTTCATGGATGGCCAGCCTAGGAGGTGCGCTTGCAGCGATCAGCCGCGCCCGACCAGGATGATCTCGCGATGAGCCAGGACGACAAGCCGGTCGGAGTAGCCGCCACGCGCGGGGCACAGGAGACGCTCACGGCCCTCGACCGGAGCGGGCAGCTGCCGCGCCCTATCCGACCGGTTTCGGTTCACCGCGACGGGCGGGTCGACAAGGCCGAGGCCGCCGGCGTGACCGCGCTGTGGCGGCCCGGGCTCTCGTCTCGTGAGTGGCTGCTGGCCGCCGTCGACCACCTTCCGGATCTGACATGGGTCCACTCCGACGCGGTGGGGGTCGACAGCCTGCCGGTGGCCGAGCTGGCCGGGCGCGGCATCGTCCTCACCAACGGGGCCGGGAGCTTCTCCCGCCCGATGGCCGAGTGGGTCATGCTGGCCATCCTCTCGGCGGCCAAGCGCTTCCCCCGGTTCGTGCGGCTCTCGGATGGCGGCGTCTGGGATCCCAGCCCCCTTCTGAGCGAGCTCGACGGCGGCGTGGTCCTGCTCCTCGGCCTCGGCTCGGTCAACAGTCTGGTGGCACCGATGGCCGCCGCCTTCGGCATGGAGGTCAGGGCCGTGGCCCGCCAGGCTCGTGTCGGCCTCCCCGCCGGCGTGAACCGCATGGTGGCGCCGGACGAGTGGCGGGCGGAGCTCCCCGACACGGACTACGTCGTGCTCGGGCTGCCCCTCACGCCGGCCACGGCCAACAGCATCGATGCCGACGCCCTGGGGGCCATGAAGCCCACGGCCTGGCTGGTGAACGTGGCCCGCGGGGCGCTGGTCGACGAGGCCGCCCTTGTGCGCGCCCTCGACGCGGGCCAGATCGGCGGCGCCGTGCTCGACAGCTTCGTCGAGGAGCCCCTGCCCGAAGGCCATCCCCTGTGGCGACGCGAGAACGTCATCATCGTGCCCCACTTCACCTGGTCCTCACCGCGGGCGGTGGACCGCATCCAGGAGCTCTTCGCCTCCCAGCTCGCCCGCTGGCTCTCGGGGACCCCCCTGGCCAACGTCGTCGACGCCGTCGCCGGCTACTGAATCACCAGACGCGTCGCGTCAGTTGATCCGGCGTTCCCGGTCCTGCCAGTAGGGGGAGCGGAGCTTGAACTTCTGCAGCTTGCCCGTGGCCGTGCGGGGCAGGCTGTCCCGCAGCTCCACCGATGTCGGACACTTGAAATGCGCCAAGCCGTTGCGACAGAACTCGATCAGCTCGGCCTCGTCGACCGCCGCACCGGGCCGGGCGACCACCAGCGCCTTGACCGTCTCGCCCCAGCGCTGGTCGGGTACCCCGATCACCGCCACCTCGGCCACGGCCGGATGCTGGTACAGGTGGCCCTCGACCTCGATGGAGGAGACGTTCTCGCCTCCGCTGATGATCACGTCCTTCTTGCGGTCCTCGATCGCGAGGTGAGGACCGTCCATGAAGCCGCCGTCGCCCGTGCGGAACCACCCCTCTCCGAGGACGGCCTCCGACTCTTTGGGCTGCCGCCAGTAGCCGGCGAACACGTGGTTGGAGCGCGCCAGCACCTCGCCCTCGTCGTCGGTGCGGACCTTGACACCCACCGCCGGGAGCCCCGCCCGGCTGAGCCGGCGCGCCCGCTCGGGCGGATCGAGGGCGTCCCACTCCAGCGGAGCACGGTTCACGGTGAGCAACGGCGAGGTCTCGGTCAAGCCGTAGATCTGGATGAACTCCCAACCGAGCTCGTCGCCCACGCGCTCGATGATCTTCGACGGCGGCGGCGCGCCCGCGACCACGATTCGGACCGCCCCTGCGCCCGGCACCGTGCGGCCCTGCTCCCGACGAGCTGCTGCGGCGTCCAGCACGGCGGCCACCACGGCAGGAGCGCCACACATGAGGGTCACGCCCTCGGACTCCACCCGAGCGAGGATCTCCTCACCGTCGACCTTGCGCAGGACGACGTGACGGGCGCCCATCCCGGTCGCCGCGTAGGGCATGCCCCAACCGTTGCAGTGGAACATCGGCAACGTGTGGAGCAGCACGTCCCGGTCGGTGACGGTCGTGTGCCATCCGAAGGTGACCGCGTTCAGCCAGCAGTTGCGGTGCGTGAGCTGCACACCTTTCGGTCGGGCCGTGGTGCCGGAGGTGTAGTTGATGCTGCAGGTGGCGCGCTCGTCCGGCTCCCATCGGTTCGGGCCGGCGGCGTCGTCGCCGAGCTCGGCGAAGAGCTCACGGTCCTGCACTCCGTCGAGCACGATGCGCTCTTTGACGTTCACGTCGGCCAGTGCGTCGTCCAGCTCGGGGTCGACCAGGAGGACCGTGGACCCCGAGTGGTCGATGATGTAGCCGACCTCCTGGGTGTTCAACCGGAAGTTGACCGGCACGAGCACCCGCCCGAAGCCGCTGACGCCGAAGTACGACACCAGGAACCGTCCCGAGTTGGGGCTCACGATGGCCACCCGCTCCGCTGGGCCGATGCCCATGTGGTCGAGGGCAGCGGCCATTCCTCGCGCCCGCCGGTGCAGCTGGGCGTAGGTCAGCCGGCCGAACGAGCCCCTCTCGCCGGGCTCGTCGACCAGGGCGACCCGGTCGCCGTAGGCGAAGCCCGCCCGTTCGAGGAAGTCGCCGACCGTAAGCGGTACCTCCATGACGCCCCCTCTCGACGTGGTCAGCAGGCGGGGTCAACTTATCCCACGGCCACGTCAGCTGGCGCGGCCGAGGCCAGCCTGCTCCAGGATGGGGCCGCCCCGGGAGGCCGGCTCCGGCGACCGCTCGATCGCCAGCTCCGGACGCAGCTGACGCTGGGCGCGCTCGAGCTGGCGCTGGGCCGCGTCCCGCTGCAGGTGCTGCGACGGCGACGTGGGGCGGCCACCCACTGCCAGGTGACGGTCGTCCACTCCCCACCGCTCCCGGTAGCTCTCGACCGCCAGCGCCGCCTGGCGCCACGCCGCCCGCTCGCCGGGCGCCGACGGACGCGGACCGAGCTCGGCCACCAGGTAGGCGGGGGGCGAGACCTCTGCCGCTCTGACCAGGGCCCGTTGTCTGTGGCTCGTCGCCTGAACGAGGATCTCGCGGCTCGCCAGGTCGGAGCGCCGCGACAGCAGTCCTGCCGACCGGCTGGCGGCGTCGGCCTCCAGCTCGCAGCGGCGGTCGCCCAACCGGGCGCCCCGGCCCTCCCACCGCCGCACCTCGCCCTCACGGAAGGAGAGCTCGGTGCGAAGATCCTGGGCCTCCTCCCTCGCGGCCCCGCGACCGGTCCATGCTCTCCTGGTCCCGAGGCGCTCCAAGCGCGCCGCGGCATCCGATCGGGCGGACCGGGCGGCGGCCAGCCGGTCGGCGGTCCTGGCCTGCTCCCGGTCGAGGCCCGCCAGCGCGGCCGTGGGGTCCGGAGCGACGGCGCGGGCCAGGCGACGCTCGACGTCGTCGAGACGACGCCCCAGCTGGCCGAGCGACCCGACCAGCTCGGGCGCCGCCGGCCGTTCGGGCCCAGCTCGGTCACCGCTGCGACCGATACTGTCGACGACATAGCGCCGGTCGTCGCCGGCCGCGCCGCGTACCGTTCGGCCTGCACCGAGGACCAGGGCCCGATCCGGCTGCACTTTCCTGGTCTCCCGGGTCGACGTGGCGTAGGCGTGCCGCAGCTCGACCGCCGTCGCCGTGGCCGCGCTCATCGACAGCGTCCGTCCCTGATCGGTGCGGAGGTCGAGCATCCGGCGATCGACGTCCACGCCGGTCACCGTCGCCCGGGTGCCAGTCACCACGCCGGCGCCCCGCCCGCCGCGACCGATCAGGACGCGGTCACCCACTGCCATCTCGCGGCGACCGACCGGCATCGACTCACCGAGCTGGCTGGCGGCGATCAGCTCCGCTCGCGCCGCCGCATTGAGCGTATCGATCTCTCGGCGGCTGGAGGCGACCATGACGGTCTCGCGCCCAGCCTGCCGATCGGCCCACCAGTCGGCCACCACGCGTCGGCGAACGGCCGGGGCCGACGAGCCCACGACGACGGCGCCGCCGTCGGTGCCGCGGTCGACGACCTGGACCCAGCCACTCTCGACGATCCGCTCCGAGGTCGTCGCCGCTCGCGGCGCATCGAGGTCGATCGACCCGAGGTGCTCACCCAACCGACGGAAGGCTCCCGCCTCCACCGCCCGCAGCTGGCGGAGCTCGCCGAGCAGGATGACTTTCGCACCGGCCCGGTCGGCGCCGTCGAGGACCGCCCCGAGAGTGGCGGCGCCCAGTCGGCCGGCGTCGTGCACGACGAGGACATCAGCAGGAGCCGGGCAAGCCGGCCCCGCCAGCTGGGCCAGCACGTCCGCCAGCGGCGTGGTCTCGATGCCGCTGACCGCCTCGAGGTCGGCGGCCTGCTCGGCGCTCGGCGCGCTGGCTACCACCCGCAGACCGGAGGCCTGCCACCCGTCGCGTGCAGCATCCAGGGCGTCGGTCGAGCCCGCCCAGCTGGCACCCGTGGCGACGACCACGCCGGCTCTCGAGCACAGCAGCTCTCGCACCGCGGCCGACTGCGCCGACGGCAGCTGCGGGCGGAGCGACAGGGCCGACTCGAGCGCCGCCGGCTCGGCCACGCCCACGCCGTCGTGACCCCGCCGTCGGGCCGAGTCGACCAGCGCGCGCTCGGCCGCCAGCACCTCGGGGGTCGTCCAGCGCGGCTCCTCCATCTGTCGCGAGGCGCGAGATGGGACGCGCCGGACCAGGTCGGAACCGACCACGGCATCGGCGAGTGCCTCGACCCTCGCCACCTCGGCGCCGTCCGGAAGCAACGAGCAGCACGCCCGCACCACGTCTCGACGCGCGAACGTCGACGCCGAGGCGGTCAGGCCGTCGGGCCCGATGATGGTCCTCATCCAAGCCTCCGTCGGGATGCCACCGTCGGTCGGTTCCGGCCTGCCCGTACCAGTCATCGCCGCCGCGAGCTCGTGTCGACCGAGGCCGGCGTCTTCGGCGCGCGCCCGCCACCCGCCGACGAGTGCCTCGAAGCTGACGTCCAGCTCCTTGGAGCTCCGGGTGGCGAGCTGGGCGACCCGCGCCGCCCTTGGGCCCGACAGACCCTCGTCGGCCAGCCGCGCCTCGATCTCCTGGCGACGCCTCGAGAAGGCCCGCACCACCGAGCGATCGATCCCTTTGACGTCGGCCATGCCCGACCTCAGCGCACCCCACTCCAGACCGAGGCGCCGGCCCAGCTCGTGGCGAAGGTGGGCCTGGTACAGGATGCCGGCGGTCCGGGCGTGCGCATACAGCCCCCGGGCGTCGAACGCCGACCACCGATGATCGCTACCTGCGACGACGTTCGCCACCAGCACGTGGGTGTGGAGATGGGGATCGGGGGCCCGGCTGGTGCGATGGAGGAACGCCGCTCCCACCACGCCATCGACGGCGACGCTGTGGCGGCTGTCGCCGCTGCCGCGGCGAGCAGTGATCGCCTCGCGCTCGAGGTAGCCGACCGCGGCGGCGACAGCCGACTCGTGGGCGAGGCGCACGTGATCGGCCGCGGCCGGCTCCCCGAGGGCGAAGCAGAGGGACACCGATTTGGGTGCCGCGAAGGTCAGGTCGAAGCCTGCGACCCGCACCCGGTCCTGGGCGGGGTTGAGCACCTCGCCCGAGGCGGGGTCGGCACCGGCGAGCACCGCTTCGAGCTCGGCGGCGTCGACGGATCCCCGCAGGCCCAGCGCCGCAGAGGCCCGGCCCAACCAGACCCCGTCAGGCTCCTGGCCGGGACGGCGATGGTCCTCTCTCCCGGCGGCGACGGCTTCCAGGTAGTAGCGGGCGCCGCCCGGTCTGACCTTGGCGATGCTGAGCACGACAGCGCCGATCATAGACTTTCAATGATTTTCATGTCTCGTCGTGGAGGTGGGCGCGGGCGCGGCCGGAGAGGGCGGCGAGCGCCAATTTCGAGCAGGATCAGGAACTCGAGCGGGCCCGGCGCGGCCGCTGTAGGCCCGCTTCTCAGCGGTAGGCGGCCAGGATGCGCTCGGCCGCCCGTCGCCCGGCGTCCACCAGGTCGGGAGGATCGATCACCTCGGCCTCGGGGCCGAGGCGCAGCAGGAGCCGCTCCAGCCAGGCGGTGCCGGAGACGGCCAGGGTCACGACCAAGCCGCCGTCGGCCCCCTCCTCGACCTCGAGGGTGGGGTACGCCTCGACGACCCAGCGGGCGGGACGGGGGATCGACAGGCGCACCAGCCTGGCCTCGGGGCCGGGCGCAAAGACCCGCTCCGGCACCGTACCGGCCGGGGCCTCGACGCCCTCGTGGGCCAGCCGGGCGGCCTGGATCCGGTCGATCCGGAAGAGCCGGACGTCGCCAGCCAGGTGACAGAACCCGTCCAGGTACCAGTGGCCCTCGCTGGAGAACGCCGAGTAGGGATCGACCCGGCGGGTCGTCCGCTCGTCCCGGGAGGCGGAGTAGTAGTCGATCTCGAGCTGGCGACGGTCGGCGATGGCCCGGTGCACGACATCCAGGTAGGCGGGCTCGTCGAGGTCGATGGCGATGCGGCGCCGGTCACCGAGCACCGTCTCGAGCTTGACCAGGGCGCGAGCCAGCGCGCCGTTCGGGTCAGCGCCCGCCACGGCCAGGATGGCTCGGGCCGAGGCGGCCACGGTGAAGCCTTCCGCCGCGCTCAACCGGCGGGGGCGGGCCAGATGGACACCGAGGTTGGCCGACACCCACTCGTCCGACACGATGAGCTCGATGAGCTGGTCCGGCGTGTACGGGGGCAGGCCACAGCAGGCGGCGAGCTCCAGCAGGGCCACCACCTCCCGCTCGGGCATCTCGAACTGGACGGCCACCTCGGAGATGGGCGCCCCGCCCCGGTCGGCCAACCACGGCAGGATGGCTAGCAGCCGTCGGAGCCGGTCGCCGGCGTCGCCCCTCGCGCTCACCGGCCGCTCTCCCGCAGGGGACCGGCGGACGCCGCCGCTGTCTCCAACCACGCCTTCATGCGCTGACGAAGCGGGGCCGGGCTCAGTACCACGGCGTGATCAAGGAGGCCGAGGACCCACGACCTGAACGCGTCCTCATTGGCCACCTCCAGACGGACCAGGATCGAGCCGTCGCGCCGGCGCTCGAGGACGGCGCCCTCGCCGAGCTCGGCCTCGACCAGTTGCGCCTGCCACTGGTCGACCAGCACCTCCGCCAGCGTGACTTCGCCCTCCCCGAGCCGCCAGGGCTCCTCGGGAAATGCGGTGGCGACGTCGAAATCGGCCGGGGGCTCGAAGGCACCGGCTTCACCGACCACCAGGCGGCCGTCCATGCGGTCGACCCGAAAGGTGCGCAACGCCTGCCGCGCCTGGTCCCGCCCCACGAGGTACCAGAACCCGGACCGGAACAGCAGTCCATAGGGCTCGACCCGTCGGTCCTCGGCCCGGTAGCCGAAGCGCACCGAGGCGCGGGCCCGGAGGGCCTCGTGCAGCCGCGGCAACTGGGGCAGCGATGGCAGGGACGCGACCGGGCTGGGGCTGTCGGCGTCGGCGACACCGAGCTTGACCAGCGCTCCGCGCCCGCTGCCGTCGTCGAGGTGGACCCCGGCCACGGCCAGGTTGAGGGCAACCTGCTCATCGTGGTCGAGCCCTAGGGGCGGCAGGTAGTAGTCCTCGGGCCGGATGCGATAGCCCCACTGCTCCTCGGACTCGACCGGCTCGACGGCGATCGGTATCCCCTCCTCCCGGAGGGTGCGCTTGTCGCGCTCGAACGC
>DATBBR010000056.1 GCA_036270875.1 Acidimicrobiales bacterium | reverse complement strand
TGCCTCGGCCTGCTCGATCAGCACGACCGCCCGGCGCTCCGTGTCGGCCCGGTCGGCGTCGGCCCGCGCCATCAGCTCGGCTGCTCGATGCTCGGCCTCGGCCCGGTCGGCATCGGCCTGCTCGAAGAGGGTCAGCGCCTCCTCGCGGTCGCGGGCGGACGCAGCTGAGAGCTCGGCGGCCTTCGCCTCGGCCTGCGAGACCAGCTCACCTGCGCGGTGCTCGGCCTCGACCTGCTTGGCATCGGCCCGCGCCATCAGCTCGGCTGCTCGATGCTCGGCCTCGGCCCGGTCGGCATCGGCCTGCGCGACGAGGGTCAGCGCCTCCTCGCGGTCGCGGGCGGACTGAGCTGAGAGCGCTGCCGCTTTCGCCTCGGCCTGCGAGACCAGCTCAGCCGTCCGGCGCTCCGCCTCGGCCCGATCGGCATCGGCCTGCGCGACGAGGGTCAGCGCCTCCTCGCGGTCGCGGGCGGACTGAGCTGAGAGCGCTGCCGCTTTCGCCTCGGCCTGCGAGACCAGCTCGGCTGCCCGTTGCTCAGCCTCGACCCGGTTGGCATCGGCCCGCGCCATCAGCTCGGCTGCTCGACGCTCGGCCTCGGCCCGGTCAGCATCGGCCTGCTCGATCAGCTCGGCTGCTCGACGCTCCGCCTGGGCCAGATCGGCATCGGCCTGCTTGACCATCTGGACCGCTTCCTCACGGTCGCTCGCGGACTGAGCTGAGAGCTCGGCAGCCTTCGCCTCGGCCTGCGCGATCAGCTCGGCCGACCGGCGCTGCGCCTCGGCCAGGTCGGCATCTGCCTGCTTGACCATCTGGACCGCTTCCTCACGGTCGCTGACAGACTCAGCTGAGAGCTCGGCCGCGGAGGATTTGGCCCTCTCCATCACCTCGCTGGCCGTGCGTTCGGCCTCGGCCCGCACCGTGGCCGCCTGTCGCACCAACTCGACCGCCGCCTGTCGTTGGCGCTCTGGCTCGGCGTCGAGGTCGGCCGCCCTGGCCTGCGCCTGCTCGACGAGCTCCTTCGCCCAGCGCTCTGCATCGGCCTTCGTCTTCGTAGCCTGGCGAACCAGCTCGGCCGCCTCTTCGCCACGGCCATCGTAGGCGGCCTGGATCTCGGCCAACTTCGCCTCGGCCTCGGCGACCAACTCGGTAGCGCGTTCCTCCGCCTCGGCACTGGTCATCTCGGCTCGCCGGATGTACCCGTCCGCTGCCGAACGATCGTGGTCGTACGCCTTCGAGAGCTCGCTGGCTCTGGCTTCGGCCTCGGCGACTATCGCCGCGGCGTGGTCTTGCGCCTCGGCCGTGGCCATCTCGGCCTGCCGGATGAGCTCGTCCGCTTGCTCGCGATCCAGCCGAGACGTCTCGGCGAGCTCATCGAGATCCGACACCTTGGTCTCGAGCTCGCCGATCCGGGCCAGGGCGTCGCTCCCCCAGCGGGCGTACTCGGCGACGTAGGTGTCGACCTGTTCCCGGTCGTAGCCCCGCAGTGCCCTGGCGAAGTGGGGTCGCTCGGCCCGACCCTCGATGAGCTCGGCCGCTCGGCCGTCGTCACCTGCGGCGCCGTACTCGGGGCCTACCTCGTCGCCAACTGGCGGGGCATACACGGAGCCCGCTTCCTCGTCGTAGAGCGGCGGACCCGAGTCGTCATTCACTGGCGGCTCCCACCTCGGCCGAACCACCCTCGCGCCGTCGCCGTCATTCACTGGCGACTCCCACCTCGGTCGAACCACCCTCGTGTCCTCGCCCTCACTCACCTGCGACTCCCACAGCAACCCGACCAACCTCTCACTCCCCCTGGCTTGCCCTCAGCATGCCCACGGCAAGGTCCTCGAAACTCCGACACCGTGGCTTCGCGCTGCTCGATCTCCCGCGATGCCTGCTCTGCGACAGGCGCGTCGACCTGGGTCCGGTCCTGGTCCGGGCCCGGCCAGAACGACCCGGACTCCAGCGTCGCGTGACGCGCCCGGCCTCAGGAGCTCACCGAAACCCCAGCAGTGTTGTCACGTTTGCACGGCGGCGGCGCCGGTCGCAAATCAGGCAGCTCGCGGCGGACGCGGCCCGCTCCGGGTCTACGAGGCGCGGCGCGGAGGGCTACTCTCGTTGCCGCTGACCGGGGGGTAGATGGCGCGAACCGAGTGCGAGGCCGAGCGGCTGACGGCCGAGGACGAGCGGATCCTGAAGCTCGAGCACGGCCCCATCGCCGGCCACACCTGCACTGTCATCGTCGTCGACTCTCCGCCCGACGGCGAGCCTCCGACCCTCGAGAGCCTCAGGTCTCACGTCGCCGACCGATTGGCGCGGGTCCCGCGCTGCGCCCAACGGCTGGCGCCGACACCGCTCGAGTTGGCGCCCCCAGTCTGGGTCGACGACATCGACTTCGACGTTAACCGCCACGTACGCCAGCTGGCCGTGCATTACGAGATCGACGAACGGACACTCCGTCGTGCCGTGGCCCGGCTCATGGAGGACCGGCTCGATCGCCGCCATCCGCTGTGGAGTCTGCACGTGGCGCGGCTGACGGGGGGGCGTACGGCGCTGCTCTGGCGGGAGCACCATTGCATGGCCGACGGCATGACCGGGCTCCGAGTCCTCGCTTCGCTCTTATGGGACGACGAGCAGGACCCAGGCCCGGCCGAGCCGGCGCCGAACGCGCCCACGCCGTCGTACACCGGACGGGAGCTGCTGCGGTTCGGCCTCGCCGCCCGAGTTCGGGCGTCGACCGAGCGCGGCGTGCGACCTGACTGGCGCCAGGCACCACGGGAGGCACGGCGCCTCCTGGCTGCTCTTCGTCGCGAGGTGCTCCCCGGGTCAGACCTCTCTCCGCTGGCTGCCAGGATCGGCACGAGCCGGACCGTGGGCTGGCTCTCGGGTCCCCTCGCCGAGCTGCACGACGCGGGGAAGGCTGTCGGTCCGGGCGTCACGGTGAACGACGTCGTCCTGGCGGTGGTCGCTGGCGGCATCCGGCATTGGCTGTCGGCCCGGAGGGCAGCGACCGGGCACATCCGGGTGAAGGTGCCCGTGAGCCTTCATCGCCCGGGCGAGCAGCCGGATCAGCTCGGTAACCGGGACTCCTTCATCTTCGTCGACCTTCCCGTCGAGGAGCCGGACATCCGCGCCCAGCTGATCGCCATCTCCGGGGAGACGTCGGAGCGAAAAAATGCCCACGACGCCACCGAGCTCGATGCCCTGGTCCATGGCCTCCAGCACCTGCCGTTGGGCGACCATGCCGTCGACCTGGCGATGAGTCCCCACGTGTTCGCCCTGAATGTCTCCAACGTCCCCGGCCCCCCGGGCCCGCTCTATCTGATGGGGGGTCGCGTCCTCTCGGTCGACGGGGTGGTCGAGGTCGCTCAGGGCCACGCCCTGCGGGTCGGGGCGCGATCGAGCCTCGGGCGGCTGTCCTTCGGTCTGTGCGCCGATTCAAGGGCCGTGCCGGACCTCGATCTGATCATCGAGGGAATGCAGCGCTCGATCGATGAGCTGCTGGTCATGGCGCCCCGCTGAGGTTTGCGCACCGGCAGTGCAAGGGAAGAGTACGGCCCGAGATCAGCGAACCACGCTCCGGCATGGGCCCGAGGTTCGCGGAGAGCCCCCCGAGAGCCCCCGGAACAACAGCACAAGGACCACTTCCCGATGTTCGAGCACACTGCCCAGCAAGTCCACTTCGCCCTGGTGCGGAACGGCTACGACCGCCGCCAGGTCGACTCGGACGTGGCCGAGCGCGACCGACAGGCGAAGGAAGCCCGGAGCCGGATCGAGGAGGCGGAGTCGAGCCTGGCCGAGATCACGGATCGGGCCCAGGCGCTCGAGGCCAAGATCTCCGAGCTGGGTGACCGTGCCCGAGAGGGCACATCGGACTCGGCCGCTCCGGTGGCCGAGCTGGCCGAGCGGCTGCTGCACACCGTGAGCGCAGCGGGCCGCGACCTGCCCGCCCAGGTGCTCTCCCAGGCGAGGTCGGAACGGGAGGAGATCGAGCGGCTGACGTCGGATGTGAGCGAGGTCGCCCGGTTCCGCGCCGCGGGGATCATCGGCTCGGCCCGGCGCGAGCGTGAGCAGGCGGATCGGCTCCTCGTCGAATCCCGCAAACAGCTCGACCAGTACGTCGACGAGGCCAGGAGCGCCGCCGAGAAACGGGCAGAGGTCGTCTGGGTCAAGGCCCGAGAAAGTCTCCGTCAGCCCATGCTCGAGGTGGAGGAGATCAGGGAGCAGGGTCGGGCCAAGCGCCGCGAGCTCGAGCAGCTGCGGGACCTGCGGGACGAGTGGTGGGGGCGCGTCACCGGACACCGGGACCCGCTCGCCGACGACCCCGTCGAGGACGTCGGATAGCCTGAGGACCCTGAGAGCTCGCAAGCTCTCGGGGCTCGCGACCCGGGGGGGGACGAGTGGACAGCTCTCGGTGGGGCGCGACCAGGAAGCAGCAGTTGCTTCTCGTTGGCATGGCCCTGTCGATGTCCATTTGGTTCATCGACGATACGGCGGTCACTGTCGCCCTGCCGTCGATCGAGCGCTACTTCGACGTCTCCAGCACAGCGGCCCAATGGACGATCACCGCCTATCTCCTGGCTGCGGCGGCAGGCGTGGCGGCCGCGGGCCGCACGTCTTAGAAATTCAGGACAGAACGGGTCAATCCTTCGCGAGGATCACCTCTGTCGCCTTGACGATGGCGGTCACCCGATCGCCGTCGCCCAGGGCGAGGGCCTCAGCCGAGTCCCGGGTGATTGCCGCCACGATCTCCTGGCCGCCGGACAACCGGACCGTGACCACCGACATCACTGAGCCGTGCCTGACCGCCGAGACGGTGGCATCGAGCTGGTTACGAGCGCTGAGAGGCATGACGGGACGATATCTGGTGGGCGAGCCGCCGGGATGTGGGCATCGGCCTGGTCGTTCGCCTACCGCCTCTGCCGTTTGCGGCTCGGCGACGGTCTCGAGCTCCGAGCTCGTCCCGAGCCGGCCGTGGACGGGGAGCCTGGCCAGCATCGACGGACCGAGTGCGGCAGGATGGGGCGCGAAGGCCGGTCGGGGCGACCGGCCCAGTCGCAGGAGGCCGGAATGGGTCCTGACGGGTACGGCCAGCACGGTTGGCACCACGTGGGGATGGGCGGCACGCTCGAGCTCTTGGCGATGTACGGCGCCATCCTGCTGATCGCCGCCCTGGCGGCGGGCGGTCTCTGGTTGGCGCGTCGCCGACGCACCCAGCGCGGGGCGCCGCTCCACCGCTGGCCGACGGCGAGCCTCGCCAGCCCACCGCCTCGATGGGGCAAGCCGCAGTGGTCCGCAAACGAGGGTCGGCTGCGGGCCTCGCACGCCGACCGCGATCGGGCGGTCACGCTGCTTCGTGAGGCGACAGCGGCGGGCTACCTCACCCTCGACGAGTTCGAGGAGCGGCTGGGCTCGGTGTACTCCGCCCGCTACCTGCGGGACCTCGACCCGCTCGTCGACGACATCCCGGGACACCCTCGGCCGGCCGCGCTCGAGCCCGCCGCCGGGGGGTGGCAACCGGTCCCTGCCCGCAACCACGCGGTGTTTCCTGGCGTTGGGATTCTCATCGCCGTGGCCGTGCTGGCCATCTCCCTCCACGTGTGGTTGGTGCCAGCGTGGCCCGTCCTGCTGCTCGTCCTCGTCGCACTCCGGGTGAGCCGACATCATCGCCGCCGCCTGGACGGTCATTGGGGGTCGAGGATCTAGCGCGGCAGCCGGGTCGCCGGCCCACGAGGAGGCCCGAGGGCGCCCCGATTGCAGGAGCACCGGGGCGCTGAGACGAATTCCCAGCGGTGAAGGGTCATCGCCGGCGGTCGCCTGGTGGCGGCTCCCGGGCTGGGGTGCTGGCACTAGTGGTCTGCGCGGGCGCGATGGCGGCGGCCGCGCCGGCCTGGGCCGCCATGCCAGGTCCGGCCGCGGCCGCGTCGCCGGCGCCGGCGCCGGCCGCCAGGGCCAGCGCGGTCGCCGTGTCCGCGCTCGACCACGCCCCCATCGTGATCACGGGCTCGCAAGTGCCGGACTGGTCGGCGGGGCCTGAGCTCACCGCGAGGGCTCCCCAGGTGCCGACCAACTACGGCACCGCCGACTCCCAGCGGGACACGCCGCCACCCCTGCGCAGCGACTGCTACCAGGCCAATCCGGCGCCCGACGTGAACGGGTGGACCGATCCGAACCACGGCGACCACAACTGCTTCCAGTCGAGCCAGCTGCCCGTTCGCACCCTTCCGGGACGACGTGGCGTGCCCACGGCAAGCCTGCGGGGCTACCGCTGGAACGGGCGAGGCTTCGTGCAGATCCCGTTCCAGGTGGACACCAAGTGGGAGCACTACATCTCCAACAACGCCTCGGGCTTCGCCTTCTACTCCGGTGTCGACCAGGAGCTGACCTACACCTTCGACCGGGAAGGCTTTCGCTACACGACGAACGCACCCTTCAACCCCGCAGATCCGGCGATCGTCTGCCGAGCCCAGCCCGTGGGCGGCGCCGCTACGCCTGACCCCAACCCCGGCCTCATCGACACCGACGAGATGGCGTTCATGGCCCGTGACGCGGGACCAGCTGCTCCCGCTTCGGGCGCGCTGCCCAGCGGCATCGCCGCCGCCAAGCAGGTGCAGGTGGTCGACCCGAGCACGGGCATCACCCGGTACGTGTACATCATGCAGTCGGCCCCCTCCGGCCGAGGTGGATGGGCCGTCCCCATCGCCTATACGGCAGCCAACTCGCCGTACGTCCGCTACTCGCGAGACACCAACGCCGACACGTTCGTGGCCTCGCAGAGCTCGTACGCCGACTACGGCGCCGCTCCCAAGGGTCCGGTGTGCACCCCGCAGGGTCAGCCCGTGGTTGGGCAGGGGTTCAAGCAGTCGGCCGACGGCCGGCTCGCGCTCGACCCCTCGACGTACGTCCAGCGACGGTCGCTCGACACCGCGACCGTCCGCAGCACCGGCTACCGGTTCCGCTTCGACGGTCGATGGCTGATGGACGATCTGCGGGTCTCGCCCGACGGCGCCGGTCTCGCCCGCGCCGACTACGGGCCCAACATCATCGACCGGTTCAAGGGCCGCGCATTCCAGCAGTCTCCGGGGGGGAAGACCCCGTGTTGCGGCTACGAGGACGAGCAGAGCAACTGGGGCGGGTCGTCGCAGCTGATGGGCGAGCGATCAGGCCCGGTGCGCGTAATCCGGGTCACCTGGGGAGCGGACTCCGGCACGAACGTCGTGCGGACCGACACGTTCTACCCGTACTCGATCGACCACGGGTCCGAGCTGCGGGTGCACCCCGTCCCGCCCCTCGACGGCATCTACACACAGTGGGACATGGCGGCCGGCCAGATCACCCGCTACTACAACCCCTACAACTCCCAGGGCGTGCCGGTCGCCGGCATCAACCCCGTCCTCTACGGAGACGTGAACGCCCACGTCGGCCCGGACGGCATCTCCTACTCGAGCAACGACGCGGCGGGCCGCGCCGTGCAGTCGGCGAACGGCGGAAAGCCCGTCCAGGTCGGCAATCCCAACAACTCGACCTGCACCTCCGACGCCTGCGTGTACGGCTCGTTCAACGTCCCTGACGCGAGGTTCTCGGGCCTCGCCTCTGAGGCCCTTTCGTGGGACGAGCTGGCCGGCCCGGCCGGGACGGTCGTGGAGCGATGGGGCGTCGGCCAAGTCACCCCGGTCGGCACCCCCCTGGCCGCGGTCGAGGCTGTCCCGTACTACGTCGACGACTCCTGCTTCGACGACGGAACCGGTGCCGATCCCGGACCGCACCTGGCCCCCCGCAGCCCACACGAGCCGACGACGTGGGGCTACGGCGCCGATGGCGTCCCGGCCTCACCGGCGCCTGCGGGCTCGGTCGTGTACCAGCGCCGATGCTGGAACCATCACCTCGACGGCACTCCTTACAACATCCCGGGCACCGCCACCTACGACCCCGCAAAGCCGGCCGAGCGGCCGGACGCGCCACCGGACCCGAGGTTCTCGCCGCAGGGCGACGTCCGCTATCGCCAGGGCGACATCGCCACTCACGGCCTCCACCTGCTGTTCAACACCGAGAGCGACAACGCCGGTCTGACCGTGCCCGTCGACGAGGTCGACGCCGTCGACCATCAGGTCATCCTGCCCGGCGAGCAGGGCAACGTCGGGGCGAGCTACTCGCAGCGCTTCGTGACACCACCGGCCGCCGTTGCCACACCCTGGCCGCGGCGCTGATCGTGCGCAGCGGAGAGCCGCCCGCATCCAACGCGTTACCGTCCAAGCCATGGCTTCCCAATCCGACAAGGTCGCCGCCTTTCGCTCGCTCCACGTGCCGGGTCGCCCACTGCTCATGCCGAACCCCTGGGACCAGGGGTCGGCGAAGCTGCTCGCCTCGCTCGGCTTCCAGGCGCTCGCCACGACGAGCAGCGGGTTCGCCGGCACCCTCGGCCGCCTCGACGGCTCGGTGACCCGCGACGAGGCACTTGCCCACGCAGCGGCGGTCGTGGGCGCCGTCGCCATCCCCGTGTCCGCTGACCTCGAGAACGGGTTCGCCGACGACCCGGCGGCCGTCGCCGAGACCGTCACCGGCGCCGCCCAGACCGGGTTGGCCGGGTGCTCGATCGAGGACTTCACTGGCGATCCGGACGCGCCGATCTACGAGCCGGGACTGGCAACCGAGCGGGTGGCGGCGGCGGCCGAGGCGGCACACGCCGGCACCAGCCTGCTTCTGACCGGGCGGGCGGAGAACCTGCTCCACGGCCGCCGCGACCTCGCCGACACCATCGCCCGGTTGCAGGCGTACCAGGAGGCAGGCGCCGACGTCCTCTTCGCCCCCGGGCTGCGGCGAATCGAGGACATCCGCCAGACCGTCGCCTCGGTCGACAGGCCCGTCAGCGTGCTGCTCTTTCCCGGCGGACCGACCGTCGCCGAGCTCGCCGCGATTGGCGTCGCCCGGGTCTCGGTGGGTGGGGCCTTCAGCTTCGTCGCCCTCGGCGCCGTGGCCCGCGTCGCCGGCGAGCTGCTCGAGTCGGGCACGTACGACGGGGAGCTGGCCGCCGAGGGGCGCCAGCAGGCGACGACGGCGTTCGGCACCTAGGACTGCTATTGGCGGTCGACGCGCTCTGACCGCTTCAGGGCTTGGTTGCCTTGAAGCGAACCTTGTAGTCCAGAACGTCCATGTCGACGCTGGTGAACCCGACGGCTTGGAGCCGAGCGCCCAACGTGTCGGGGTCGACGGGAACGAACACGTCGTCGGCGTGGAACTCTCGAAGCCACTCTGAGTCGACTGAGTCGGTGCCGATGAAGGACCCTGCCGGACGCAGGACGCGGAGCACCTCGCCGAACAGCCGGTCCTGCATCTCGACGGACGGGACGTGATGGAGCATCGTGAAGCACGTCGCCGCTGAGAACCGGTTCGACGCAAGATGGGAGTCGCTGGCGTCGGCGTGAACGACCTCCACGTTGGTGTCCCTCAGTCGCGCCCTGAGAGCCGTCGCCAGGTCGGAATCCACCTCCACGGCAGTCAGGTTCGACGTCCGCTGGCGGAGCAGATCCGTGGTCAGGCCGGGCCCAGGCCCGACCTCCAAGACGTCGTCACCGAGATCGGCCACCCCCAACGCCCACGGCAGGAGGTCGCCCTCCAGCATCTGCGCCCACTCGGGACTGGCGAGGAATCGAAGATGCCCCTCGTTCATGGGGACGACAGTACGGGCGTCGAGCGCGATCGCGCCGGCATTTACCGGAGCCAGCTCTCTGGCACCGTGAACCCGGCGCCCAGCACGAGATAGGCGTGCAGCGCGGTGGCGGCCCGAAGGCGACCAGCCGATACGACCCGTGGTGAGGTCCACTCCGTGAAGGCGATCGTCCGCCCCACTTCAGGCATCGTGCGGGTGCGGTAGACGAGCGGCGGAGCGTGGCCGTCCCACCAGTCGTACACCGCGTCCACCAGTCGCCCGCAGGTGTTGAGGAGTGGATCAGGCTGACGCCGCCGGCTCACGTCGATCCGCCCGGTGCTCACCCGGTCGTCGAGGCCCAGCGCGTCGAGGATCGTCTGGTGGGTGAGGCGCAGGCCCGCGGGCATCGCCCCCAGGCGTACGAGCCACAGCTCGCCGTCGGCCTCGGTCAGCATGCGAGCCGGGAAACGCTCACGAGCGGCAGCCGCGGCCCGGTTGGCGGCGTACCGCACGCGAAAGCGCCCGGAGAGCGGATCGAAGCGCCCCCGTGGCGACTCGAACGCACGCCAGGACCAGTCCTCGGGACGGGCGGCATCGATCCGCCACCATGTGCCCCGGTTCGGAGAGAGGCGCAGGCCTGCCGGTCGCCTCTCCGGGAAGTCGATCAGGACTGATCCCGCGCCGCCCGGACGAGGCGAACCACGGTCTCGATCCGGCCCGCGGCGAGAAGATCGGCCAGGGTACGCCCGTCGAGATCCTCCCGTGGCGCCCGCATGAGGGCATCCGCCGCCTGCGGATCGGGGGTGACCTCGGACAGCGCCTCGAGCACCGTCGGCAGGCCCGGCCTCGTGTCTCCCCGCCTCGGATCGAACTGCCAGGCGGGGTGCAGGGTCCGCCCACCAGCTCGCCACCCGAGCAGCTGTCCGCGCCGGCGGCGCCGGTCGACGCCCTTGCGATCGCCGATGGAGCCGACAAGCTGCACCACGTCGGCGGTGGCGAGCGCGGCCGAGGCCGCCTCCTCCCGTCGCTCGCGCTGGCGGCGCTCGTTCACCAGCGTTGCGGCTCGGAGGACGCTGCTGGCGGGCCGATCGAAGGGGCGCTCCGGCCCCTCCGCCTCAGCGGCGAGGAAGACGATCGCCTCGGCCAGAGCCGAGTCCTGGCTGGACCGTTCCTCGAGCACCTTGATGGCGTGGGCAACCGTGGCTGGCATCCGAACCTCCCAGCGAAGTCTACAGTGTCTACAGCTGCGTGTCTACGGAGTCTACGGGCGGCTCTGGACGGGTTGGAGGAACGGTAGCCGGCGCCGTCCTCAGTGAGCCGGCGCCGGCTACGGCCGGCGGCGGGCCCTACTGGTTGGGCCTGCGCAAC
>DATBBR010000055.1 GCA_036270875.1 Acidimicrobiales bacterium | reverse complement strand
GGGATGTAGGTGTCGATGGCCTCCATGAGCTCGAGGACGTGCTGTGTCTCGGCCTCGTCGCCTTCCAGCGCCTTGAGGGCGCTCAACCGGACCACCGGGGTGTCGTCTCCCGGGAACTCGTACTCGCTCAGCAGCTCGCGGACCTCGAGCTCGACCAGATCGAGGAGCTCCTCGTCGTCGACCATGTCCGCCTTGTTGAGGGCGACGACGATGTAGGGCACCCCCACCTGGCGGGCCAGCAGCACGTGCTCTCGCGTCTGGGGCATCGGTCCGTCGGCGGCCGAGACCACGAGGATGGCGCCGTCGACCTGCGCCGCCCCGGTGATCATGTTCTTGATGTAGTCGGCGTGACCGGGCATATCGACGTGCGCGTAGTGCCGATTGTCGGTCTCGTACTCGACGTGAGCGATCGAGATGGTGATGCCGCGAGCCTTCTCCTCCGGAGCCTTGTCGATCTGCTCGAATGGCGTGTACTGCACGTTGGGGTTGCGATCGGCAAGGATCTTGGTGATGGCCGCGGTAAGCGTTGTCTTGCCGTGGTCGATGTGCCCCATCGTGCCCACGTTGAGATGGGGCTTCGAGCGCTCGAACTTCTTCTTGGCCATAGGACGGTACTGCTCCGATTTCTCTGGGTGGCGGGTCGTAACGCCGCCGGGATAAAAGTGCTATTCGCCTCGAACCCGGGCCACGATCTCCTTGGAGATCGCCTCGGGAACCTGCTGATAGGAGTTGAACTGCATGGTGTACGTTGCCCGACCCTGCGTGCGAGAACGCAGGTCAGTAGCGTAGCCGAACATGTCGGAGAGGGGCACAAGGGCCCGGACGACATGGCTGTTGCCCCGCTGCTCCATTCCCTCGACCCGCCCCCGGCGGGAGGAGAGGTCGCCGATCACGTCGCCCATGTACTCCTCGGGCGTCACCACCTCGACGGCCATGATCGGCTCGAGAAGGACGGGATGGGCGAGCCGGGCGGCCTTCTTGACCGCCATGGAACCAGCGATCTTGAACGCCATCTCCGAGGAGTCGACATCGTGGTAGGAGCCGTGGGTGAGGGTGGCCCGGACGTCGACCATCGGATAGCCGGCGAGGACCCCCGAGGTCAGGGCCTCCTGGATGCCGGCGTCGACCGACGGGATGTACTCCTTGGGGATCACGCCACCAACGATCTTGTCCACGAACTCGTAGCCACCACCAGGGCCCGTGGGATCGAGGTCGATCACCACGTGCCCGTACTGCCCCCGCCCACCGGTCTGGCGAACGTAGCGCTCCTCGACCTTTGACGCGGACTGGGTGATGGTCTCCCGGTAGGCGACCTGCGGCCGGCCCACGTTGGCGTCGACCTTGAACTCGCGCAGCATGCGGTCCACGAGCACCTCGAGGTGCAGCTCGCCCATGCCCGAGATGACCGTCTGGCCTGTCTCCTCGTCGCTGTGGACCTGGAAGGTCGGGTCCTCCTCGGACAGGGCGAACAGGGCCTTGCCCAGCTTGTCCTGGTCGGCCTTGGTCTTGGGCTCGACGGCGACGTGGATGACGGGCTCGGGGAACTCGAGCGACTCGAGGACGATCGGGTTCGACGGATCGCAGAGGGTGTCTCCGGTCGTCGTGTACTTGAGACCGACCGCCGCCACGATGTCGCCCGCGAAGATGGCTTCCTTGTCCTCGCGGTGGTTGGCGTGCATCTGCAGGATGCGGCCGATCCGCTCCTTGCGGTCCTTGGTCGAGTTGAGCACCGAGCTGCCCTTGGTGAGTGTGCCGCTGTAGACCCGGAAGTAGGTCAGCCGGCCCACATAGGGATCGCTCATGATCTTGAAGGCCAGGGCCGCGAACGGCGCCGTGTCGTCGGGCCCGCGCTCGAGCTCCTCGATGCCCTTGACGTCCATCCCAATCGTGGGCGGGACGTCGAGGGGGCTGGGCAGGAAGTCGACGACGGCGTCGAGCATGGGCTGGACGCCCTTGTTCTTGAAGGCCGACCCGCACAGCACGGGGACGACCAGGTTCTCGATGGTGCCCTTGCGCAGGGCGTGCCGGAGGTCGTCGGGGGTGATCTCCTCCTCGCCCACGTACTTCTCCATGACGACGTCGTCGAACTCCGAGACGACGTCGATCAGGTCGTGGTGGGCTGCGGCGGCGGCGTCGGCCAGGTCGGCGGGGATGTCCTCGACCGACCAACGCTCTCCCATCCCCTCTTCCCACACCAGCGCCTTCTGTCCGATGAGATCGATGCAGCCGCGGAAATGACCCTCGGCGCCGATCGGGATCTGGACGACGGCGGGCTTGGCGTCGAGCCGGTCGCGGATCATGGCCACGGAGCGACCGAAGTCGGCGCCGATGCGGTCCATCTTGTTGACGAAGCACATGCGAGGCACCCGGTACTTGTCCGCCTGGCGCCACACCGTCTCGGTCTGGGGCTCGACCCCGGCAACGGCGTCGAAGACGGCGATGGCGCCGTCCAGGACACGCAGCGACCGCTCCACCTCGACGGTGAAGTCGACGTGGCCGGGCGTGTCGATGAGGTTGATCCAGGTGTCCTTCCAGAGGCAGGTGGTCGCCGCCGAGGTGATGGTGATGCCGCGCTCCTGCTCCTGCACCATCCAGTCCATGGTGGCGGCGCCCTCGTGGACCTCGCCCATCTTGTAGTTCTTGCCGGTGTAGTAGAGGATCCGCTCGGTCGTCGTGGTCTTGCCCGCGTCGATATGGGCCATGATCCCGATGTTTCGGGTCCTGGCCAGTGGGAACTCGCGGATCACAGGTGCTTGGGGCATGGTTGTCTCGAACTGTCTACGAAGCGGATACTGCCGCTACCAGCGGTAGTGGGCGAAGGCCCGGTTGGACTCCGCCATCTTGTGCATGTCCTCGCGGCGCTTGACGGCGCTGCCGACGCTGTTGGAGGCGTCGAGCAGCTCGTTGGCCAGCCGTTGGGCCATGGTCTTCTCCCGGCGCTGGCGGGAGTAGCCGACCAGCCAGCGGATGGACAGCGTCGTCGCCCGCCGAGGGCGGACATCGACCGGGACCTGGTAGGTCGCACCCCCGACCCGGCGGCTCTTCACCTCCAGCTCGGGCTTGGTGTTGTCCACCGCCCGCTTGAGGGCGGCGACCGGCTCCCCGCCGGTCTTGTCCCGGAGGATGTCCAGGGCGTCGTACACGATGCGCTCGGCCAGCGTGCGCTTGCCCCTGGTGAGGATCTTGTTGACCACCTGGGTGACCAGGACCGACCGGTACAGCGGGTCGGGCATGAGCTCACGGCGGGGGGCGGGTCCCTTCCTGGGCACGGCTAGCCCTCCCTCTTGGCGCCGTAGCGGCTGCGGGCCTGCTTGCGATCCCGCACACCCGAGGTGTCCAGGGTGCCCCTGACGATCTTGTACCGCACACCGGGGAGGTCCTTGACCCGGCCGCCGCGCACGAGCACGATCGAGTGCTCCTGGAGGTTGTGCCCGACACCGGGGATGTAGGCGGTGATCTCGACGCCGCTGGTCAGTCGAACCCGGGCGACCTTACGGAGGGCGGAGTTGGGCTTCTTCGGGGTCGTCGTGTAGACGCGGGTGCACACGCCGCGACGCTGGGGCGCACCGCGCAATGCCGGCGTCTTGGTCTTGGACTGCTTGGATTCCCGTCCCTTGCGGACGAGCTGGGCAATGGTGGGCACACCGGACCTCTCGGGAGCTGCATCGGAATTGGGCGCGGCACCCCAACGGCACTGCGGCCCAGTGGACAATAGTAGCGGCTGAGCTGGCTAGGCCGTGCCGTCCTCCGACTCGGTCTCGAGGCCGGCGCCGCCCGCCTCGGCCAGCCACCCGGCGGCCAGGTCGTCCTCGGACGGGCGTTCCCCCGACCCGATGTCCCGCAGCCAGGCGGCCAGGTCCTCGGTCTCACCTTCGATCTCGGAGGACCAGAACGTCATCCGCTCGGCCTCGGGGGCGTCCATGTCGACCGAGCGGTACCGGGTCATCCCCGTGCCGGCCGGGATCAGCTTGCCGATGATGATGTTCTCCTTGAGGCCGAACAGCTGGTCGGAGCGGCCCTCGATGGCCGCCTCGGTCAGCACCCGGGTGGTCTCCTGGAACGAGGCGGCCGAGAGCCACGAATCGGTGGCCAGCGACGCCTTGGTGATGCCCATGAGCTCGGGTCGGCCCTCCGCCGGACGCTGGCCGGCCTGCACCAGCTGCCGGTTGACCTCGGCGTAGATGCGGGCGTCCACCCGCTCGCCGGGCAGAAACGTCGAGTCGCCGGGCTCGGCCACCGAGACCCGCCGCAGCATCTGGCGGACGATGAGCTCGATGTGCTTGTCGTGGATCGAGACCCCCTGGTCCCGGTAGACCTTCTGGACCTCCTCGACCAGGTACTGCTGGGTCTCCCTGATGCCCTTGATCTCCAGCAGCTCCTTGGGATCCTTCGGTCCTTCGACGAGGGCGTCGCCCGCGTCGATCTCGGTGCCGTCGGCGATCTCGAGATGGGACCGGGGCGACACGTTGTAGTTGGCCTCGAACCCGTCGTCGGCGACGGTCGTGATCCGCCGGCCGTTCTCCTCCTCGGAGATGCGCACCACACCAGAGGTGCGGGCGAGGACAGCGGCGCCCTTCGGCGTGCGGGCCTCGAACAGCTCGACGACGCGCGGGAGACCGTGGGTGATGTCCTCGCCCGCGATCCCACCGGTGTGGAAGGTTCGCATCGTGAGCTGGGTGCCGGGCTCACCGATCGACTGGGCCGCGATCACACCGACCGCCTCGCCCATCTCGATCTGTCGGCCGCTGGCGAGCGACTGCCCGTAGCAGGCGGCGCACACGCCGTGCTCGGCCTCGCAGGTGAGGACCGAGCGGACCCGGACGCGGGACACCTCCGGATCGTCGCGCACGCGGGCGAGATCCTCGTCGCTGACGATCGTTCCGCCCTTGAGGGTGGTGCCGTCCGAGAGGGTGACGTCCTCGGCCAGGACCCGTCCGTAGATCCTGGTCTCCAGGTAGCTGCGCCGTCCCGGCTGGTCGGGCACGGTGCCTTCGATCCAGATACCCCGGTTGGTCTCGCAGTCCGGCTCCCGCACGATCAGCTCCTGGGCAACGTCGACCAGCCGGCGGGTCAGGTAGCCGGAGTCGGCCGTGCGCAGCGCGGTGTCGGCAAGGCCCTTGCGGGCGCCGTGGGTGGAGATGAAGTACTCGAGCACCGACAGGCCCTCTCGGAAGGAGGACTTTATGGGTCGGTTGATCATCTCGCCGCGGGGGTTGGACACCAGGCCCTTCATGCCCGCGATCTGGCGGACCTGCTGGGAGTTCCCGCGGGCCCCGGAGTCGACCATCATGTCGAGGGGGTTGAAGGCCATGGTGGACAGCGTCCGCTCCATGGCCCGGCCCACCTCCGAGTTGGCCGAGGTCCAGATCTCGATCTCCTTCTGGCGGCGCTCGTCGTCGGTGATGATGCCCCGCTTGAACTGGGTCTCGGCCTTCTCGGCCTCCCGCTCGTAGCGATCGAGGATGCTGTTCTTCTCGGGCGGTGTCCGCACGTCGTCGATCGAGATCGTCAGCCCCGACTGGGCTGCGAACCGGAATCCGAGGTCCTTGATCTTGTCGAGGCTGGCGGCCACCTCAGCCTTCGGATAGGCGGCCGCGATCTCCTCGACGATCCCGCCGACGCTGGTGTTCCGGCGTCCCACCACGTCGTTGACGAAGCGGAAGCCTGGCGGCAGGGCGCTGTTGAAGATCAGGCGGCCCACGGTCGTCTGAAGCTCCACCGACGCCCCGTTGGATCCGCCGGCATCGGACGAGCCGTTGCCCGAGCCGTTCCCGGACAGGATCTCGCCCAGGGGCCCCAGCTGGCTCGGCGCGACGCGCAGCTTGATCTTGGCGTGCAGGCCCACCTCGCCGGACTCGAAGGCGTGCTCCACCTCGTAGTGCTGGCGGTACGAGCGCCCCTCGCCCTTCGCCCCGTCGACCGCCAGGGTGAGGTAATAGACCCCGAAGACCATGTCCTGGGTCGGAACCGTGATCGGACGGCCCGTGGCCGGCGACAGGATGTTGTTGGCCGAGAGCATGAGGATGCGGGCCTCGGCCTGGGCCTCGGCCGACAGCGGCAGGTGAACCGCCATCTGGTCGCCGTCGAAGTCGGCGTTGAAGGCAGTGCAGACCAGCGGGTGGATCTGGATGGCCTTGCCCTCGACCAGGACGGGCTCGAAGGCCTGGATGCCCAGGCGGTGGAGGGTGGGGGCCCGGTTGAGGAACACGGGGTGCTCCTTGATGACGTCGTCGAGCACGTCCCACACCTGGGGCCGGCGGCGCTCGACCATGCGCTTGGCCGACTTGATGTTCTGGGCCAGCTCGGAGTCGACCAGCCGCTTCATCACGAACGGCTTGAACAGCTCGAGGGCCATCTGCTTGGGAAGGCCGCACTGGTGGAGCTTGAGGGTCGGGCCCACGACGATGACCGAGCGGCCCGAGTAGTCCACCCGCTTGCCGAGCAGGTTCTGGCGGAAGCGACCCTGCTTGCCCTTGAGCATGTCCGACAGGCTCTTCAGGGGCCGGTTGCCAGGTCCGGTGACCGGACGACCCCGGCGGCCGTTGTCGAACAGGGCGTCGACGGCCTCCTGGAGCATGCGCTTCTCGTTGTTGACGATGATCTCGGGAGCACCGAGGTCGAGCAGTCGCTTCAGCCGGTTGTTCCGGTTGATGACCCGGCGATAGAGGTCGTTGAGGTCGGACGTGGCGAACCGGCCGCCGTCCAGCTGCACCATGGGGCGCAGGTCGGGCGGGATGACCGGGACGGCCTCGAGGATCATGGCCCGCGGGTCGTTGACCCGTCGCTGGTGCTCGTCGCGGCGGTTGAAGGCCGACACGATCTTGAGCCGCTTGATGGCCTTCTGCTTGCGCTGGGCCGAGAGGGGTCGGCGCCCTTCACCGGGATCGATGGCGTCGCGAAGCTTGACCTCCTCCTCGTCCAGGTCGATGCGCTCGATGAGCCGGGCGATGGCCTCGGCCCCCATGCCCCCCTCGAAGTAGTCGCCGTAGCGGTCGCGCAGCTCGCGCCACAGCAGCTCGTCCTCGATGATCTTGCGGGGGTACAGGTCCCGGAACTCGTCGAAGGCCCGGCGCGCCAGGTCGAGCTCGGCTGCGGCCCGCTCACGGAAGGCGGCGATCTCGCGGTCGGCCGCCTTCTGGCGGGACTTCACCTCGGAGTCCTTTGCTCCCTCGGACTCCAGACCGGCCAGCTCGCCTTCCAGCTCCTTGAACCGGGCGTCGATGTCGAGGTCGCGCTGGCGCTCGATGTCCGCCAGCTCCTCGGCCAGCTCGGCCTCGAGGTTGGGCAGCTCGGTGTGGCGCCGCTCCTCGTCGACCCACGTCACCAGGTTGGCGGCGAAGTAGATGACCTTCTCCAGCTGCTTGGCCTTGAGCTCCTCACGGACCTCGGTGCCCATGAGCAGGTAGGCCAGCCACGACCGGGTGCCCCGGAGGTACCAGATGTGCACGACGGGGGCGGCCAGCTCGATGTGGCCCATCCGCTCCCGGCGCACCTTGGACCTGGTGACCTCCACGCCGCAGCGCTCGCAGATGATGCCCCGGAACCGGACGCGCTTGTACTTGCCGCAGTAGCACTCCCAGTCCTTGGTGGGCCCGAAGATCTTCTCGCAGAACAGCCCGTCCTTCTCGGGACGCAGCGTCCGATAGTTGATCGTCTCGGGCTTCTTCACCTCGCCGTTGGACCAGATGCGAATGGACTCGGCCGTGGCCAGCCCGATCCTGAGCTGGTCGAAATCGTTGACGTCGAGCACCTAGAAGCTCCTCTCCCCGGCCCTACGCTCATCTTCCTCGTCCGACCCACGTTCGGGTCGGCTGATATCGATCCCCAGCTCCTCCGCGGTGCGGAAGATGTCCTCGTCGAGCTCCCTCATCTCGATCTCCTCGCCCGTGGTCGAGAGGACCTCGACGTTGAGGCAGAGGGACTGCATCTCCTTGATGAGCACCTTGAAGCTCTCGGGGATGCCCGGCTCGGGGATGTTCTCGCCCTTCACGATGGCCTCGTAGACCTTGACCCGTCCGAGGACGTCGTCCGACTTGATCGTCAGCAGCTCCTGCAGGGCGTAGGCCGCGCCGTACGCCTCGAGGGCCCACACCTCCATCTCGCCGAAGCGCTGGCCACCGAACTGGGCCTTACCGCCGAGCGGCTGCTGGGTGATCATCGAGTAGGGCCCCGTCGAGCGGGCGTGGATCTTGTCGTCCACCAGGTGGGCGAGCTTGAGCATGTACACGAAGCCCACGCTCACCGGGTTGTCGTAAGGCTCGCCGGTGCGGCCGTGGTACAGCACGGCCTTGCCGTCGGGCCCGATCAGGCGCGCCCCGTCGTCGGACTCGGGGTGCAGGGTCTCGAACAGATGCTTGATGGTCGGATGGCGACCGGCGTCGTCCGCTTCGTCCCAGTGGGCGCCGTCGAACGCCGGTGTGGACACCCAGATCGCCGGCTCGGTCCTCGGGTGCGTCTTCGCCGTCCCGTTCGTCAGCTCGGCCTTGCCGTTGCCGCGCCGGGCGTCGGCGACATTGCCGTCACCGTCCCAGCCCCACCGGGCGGCGTAGCCGAGATGCGACTCGAGCACCTGGCCGACGTTCATACGGCTCGGGACCCCGAGCGGGTTGAGGATGATGTCGACGGGAGTGCCGTCGGACAGGAAGGGCATGTCCTCGATCGGCAGGATCTTGGAGATGACGCCCTTGTTCCCGTGGCGGCCGGCGAGCTTGTCGCCCTCGGAGATCTTGCGCTTCTGGGCCACGTAGACCCGCACCAGCTGGTTGACCCCCGGCGGCAGCTCGTGGGCATCCTCCCGGGAGAACACCCGGACGTCGATGACCTTCCCCGACTCGCCGTGGGGAACCTTGAGGCTGGTGTCGCGCACCTCGCGTGCCTTCTCACCGAAGATGGCGCGCAGGAGCCGCTCCTCCGGCGTGAGCTCGGTCTCGCCCTTCGGCGTCACCTTCCCGACCAGGACGTCGCCGGCATCGACCTCGGCGCCGATGCGTATGATGCCCCGGTCGTCGAGGTCCTTGAGGATCTCCTCGGACAGGTTGGGAATGTCCCTCGTGATCTCCTCGGCGCCGAGCTTTGTGTCCCGGGCGTCGACCTCGTGCTCCTCGATGTGGATCGAGGTCAGCACGTCGTCGCGCACGAGCCGCTCGGACAGGATGATGGCGTCCTCGAAGTTGTAGCCCTCCCACGGCATGAAGGCCACGAGCAGGTTCTTGCCCAGGGCCAGCTCACCCTGGTCAGTCGAGGGCCCGTCGGCCAGAAGCTCGCCGGCAGCGACCTTCTGGCCTTCGCTCACCACTGACCTCTGGTTGATGCAGGTGTTCTGGTTGGACCGGCGGAACTTGGCCAGCCGGTGGATCTTGCGGCCCGCCACACCCCCGTCGCGCTGGCGGCCGGTGTAGTCCACGGCCACGTGGTCACCCGTCACCTCGGTGACCGTGCCCTCGCCCTCGGCCAGGACCACGTCGCCGGCGTCGCGCGCCGCTCGGGCCTCGACCCCGGTGCCGATGAAGGGGGCCTCGGGGACCACGAGGGGGACGGCCTGCTTCTGCATGTTGGCGCCCATGAGCGCCCGGTTGGCGTCGTCGTGCTCGATGAAGGGGATCAGGGCCGTCGACACCGAGACGATCTGCTTGGGCGACACGTCCATGAGGTCGACCTCGGACGGGTGCACGAAGTCGATCTCGCTCGTGCTGCCGTAGGAGGTGACCGTGGCGCCCACTCGCACCCCGGCTCCCTGCGGCCCCCTCCGGACGAGGACCCGGTCCTCGGCGATCTGGTCCCCCTCCAGGGCCGCGTTCGCCTGCGCGATGACGTGCTCTTCCTCTTCGTCGGCCGCCAGGTAGACGATCTCGTCAGTCACCCGGCCGTCGACCACCCGCCGGTAGGGCGTCTCGATGAAGCCGTACTCGTTCACCCGCCCGTAGGTGGCCAGGGCGCCGATCAGGCCGATGTTGGGACCCTCGGGCGTCTCGATGGGGCACATCCGCCCGTAGTGCGAGGTGTGCACGTCGCGGACCTCGAACCCGGCCCGCTCGCGCGAGAGGCCTCCGGGGCCGAGCGCCGACAGGCGCCGCTTGTGGGCCAGGCCCGACAGCGGGTTGTGCTGGTCCATGAACTGGCTGAGCTGGCTGGTGCCGAAGAACTCCTTGATGGCGGCCACGACCGGCCGGATGTTGATCAGCGTCTGCGGGGTGATGGCCTCGACGTCCTGGGTCGTCATGCGCTCGCGGACCACCCGCTCCATACGGGACAGCCCGACGCGGACCTGGTTCTGGATGAGCTCTCCCACCGAGCGGATGCGGCGGTTGGCGAAGTGGTCCTGATCGTCGAGGCGGTACCCGGGCTCGCCGTTGGCGAGGTGGAGCATGTAGGTCGAGGCGGCGAGCATCTCGCTGGGGCTCAGGACCCCCTGCCCATCGGCCGGGCGCTCCAGGTCGATGTCGAGCAGCTCGGAGATGCGCTCGATCTCGGGGCCGAGCTTGCGGTTGAGCTTGTAGCGGCCGACCCGGGTCAGGTCCGAGCGCTTCGGGTTGAAGAAGGCGTTCTCGAAATAGGCCCGGGCGGACTCCACCGACGGTGGCTCCCCGGGACGGGCCCGCTTGTAGATCTCCAGCAGCGCCTCGTCGCGGCTCGGGGCGAGCTCCCGCTCCTTCTCCCACTGGCCCTCGAGGAAATCGAAGTGACGGACGAACCGGCCCAGGAAGGCCTCGTCCTCGTAGCCGAGCGCGCGGAGGAGCACGAAGAGCGACAGACGCCGCTTGCGGGCCACCCTGGTGCCGGCGGTGATGTCCTTGCCCGGCTTGGCCTCCACGTCGAACTCGATCCACTCACCCCGGTAGGGGTGGATGGTCCCGGTCACGATGGTCTTGGCGTCACGTCCGGGCTGGAAGATGACCCCTGGTGAGCGCACGAGCTGGCTGACCACGACCCGCTCGGTCCCGTTGACGATGAAGGTGCCCTTGTCCGTCATCATCGGGAAGTCCCCCATGAAGACGGTCTGCTCCTTGATCTCGCCCGTCGTGGCGTTCATGAACCGGGCCCGCACAAAGATGGGCGCGGCGTAGGTCATGTCCTTCTCTTTGCACTCCTCCATCGAGAACTTCGGAGGTGGGCGAAGGTCCTGGTCGGCAGGATCGAACTCGAGCTCCAGCCGGAGCTGGCCGGTGAAGTCCTCGATCGGGCTGATATCGCGGAAGGTCTCCGCCAGTCCCTTGTCGAGGAACCACCGGAAGGAGTCCCGCTGGATGGCGACCAGGTCCGGCAGAGGCAGGACCTCGTCGAGGTTGGCGAATGAGAAACGACGCTCCGGGATGCTGGAACGAGAGGGCAAGACCTACTCCTCTTTGAGGCGCAGTTCGGCGCGGAAGCCGAGGGACAGAGGCGCGCGGGCGCGCCTCATCAAGCGGTTAGAGCCGAAGGGACGTGATGGGCGGGCACGGCAACCCTCTAGCATATAAGCGAGCGCAGGGAAATACAACCCCTGCGGGGGCCGCAGCGGGAAGGCTAGGGCGCGGGCCCCGTCCGGGTCAAGGAGCTGGGGGGTCAGATCAGGGCCCCGCCGGGGTGGGGCCCCTCCTGCGGACGGCTGGGGCCGCCGCTCACTTGACCTCGATCGCCGCCCCTGCCCCCTCGAGCTGGGCCTTGGCCTTCTCAGCCTCCTCCTTGGCCACCTTCTCCAGGACGGGCTTGGGGGCGCTGTCGACCAGGTCCTTGGCCTCCTTGAGGCCCAGGTTGGTCAGGGTGCGCACCTCCTTGATGACCTGGATCTTCTTGTCGCCCGCCGAGGTGAGGACGACGTCGAACTCGTCCTTCTCCTCTTCGGCCGGCGCCGCCTCGGCGGCGGACGGACCCGACGGGGCGGCGGCGGCGACGGGCGCCGCGGCACTGACCCCGAAGCGCTCCTCGAACTCCTTGAGCAGCTCGCTCAGCTCGAGCACCGACATGTTCGCGATCCCGTCGAGGATCTCTTCCTTGGTTGCCACTTCGCTTGCTCCTTTTCCTCTTCTCTCGTTCCTCGAGGCGATCCGGCCGAGCGCCTCGGCGGCGTTCTACGAAATCGCCGCCGATCCGCTCGTCCGGCTCACC
>DATBBR010000054.1 GCA_036270875.1 Acidimicrobiales bacterium | reverse complement strand
GAGAACGACCGAGCGACCAAGAACTTGCGGTTTCCGCTCCTCAGCGGGTCACGAGGATCGTTCCGGTCAGATGCCCGATCTTCCGGATATGACTCACGACCTCATGCTCTCCCCGGCCTCGGGGGGCTTTACACGATGTGGAGGTGCCCACCGCCCACGGTGGCGTCCGCTGGTAGTGGGGGCACGCCGGGCGCCCCTGAGAGCCCCGACAGCCCGCACACAGAGCGAGGAGTGCCCCTAACGCTCAGGACGGGCGAGGGCGATGAGTGCCCCAGTACATCGGCTGCAGGGCACGTTCTTGAACCGCCCGCGCCATGGACGCGCGATGACCGCGCGATGACAGGGATCCGGGCGCGGACGAATGGGCGGCCGAGACCGCCCCTGACCTGCGATCTAGAAGAGAGCGGGTGAGGGGAATCGAACCCCCGTCACCAGCTTGGAAGGCTGGGGCTCTGCCGTTGAGCTACACCCGCGGCGGGCACTGCACGCTACCGGTCGGGGAGGGGGGATTCGAACCCCCGACCTCCTGCCCCCAAAGCAGGTGCGCTACCACTGCGCCACTCCCCGGTCTACCTCTAGCTTCCGACCTGCGACTTCAACGCTTCAACCCTTGGGCGCCATGGCCTGGTGGTGATGGCCGCATCGCAGCCAAGAGTACGCGACCTGGCGAAGGTGGCTCGTTGGTCAGTTCAATGGGTGGGCCGGCGTGGGCCGGGAGCCACCATTGCCGAGGGTCGGTGGTAGTCCGGCGGCCATGACCGCAGCGATCTGATCGGCCAGGGCAACGGCTACCAGGCGCCGCTCGAGGGAGATGGGCACGCCCGGGGTAGGAACCAGCACGTAGCGGCCAAAAGTCGTGTGCCCCCATTGCACCACGAGCTCCACCTCTTTGCCTGGCAGGCCGATGTCATCGACATCCCACCGCACGTCGTGCAGCACGACGTCCGCGTTGCGCCCGATCCGGGCTGGGTGGCCTGTCGACAGGCCGTGATGGAACCGGCAGGCCCGCAACGAGAGCAGGTGCCTCAGCTCATAGGCCACGGCCAGGATCACCTGATCGAGGGGTCGGCCGTCCGCGACCAGATCGCCAATGGTGTGCATGCGGGCGATGTCCTCGCTGCCGGCTGCGGCAGCCGCCCGCTGCTTGCGAGACCAGACGGCCAGCTCCCCGACGGCGACGCCAAGGATGAGAAGTAGGGCGGTGGTGATGACGTCGTTCCGCTGGGTGATGGTGAACGAGTAGTACGGGCGCGTGTGAAGCACGTCGAAGAACACCGCGGCCGAGGCTGCGGCGAGGAAGGCTGCGAGCCGGTGGCCCCAAGCGGCCACCGCCACGACGACCACCGCGAGGACCAGGGCGACATTGACGCTGCCGATGTGGTCGCGGGCCGGGATCAGCGCCGCCGCCATCGCCGCGGGGGCCACGATCCCGACGCCGGCGGCTACAAGATCCCGCGTCCGCCCACTCATCCCGGCGTGTTCCGCCTGGGATCGATGTTGGCCATGTGGGTCCCCACTCAGGCCTCCTCGGCTTCTGGTACCTCCAGCAGCTCGTAGATGGGGTTCAGCATCGCCAAACGGCCACGATGGGCGCCGACCACGCCGTCGACAACCATCTTGGTCCCGTTCCGGATCCCAGCGACCTCACGGCGGCCCAGGAACACGATGGTGAGGACCTCGCCACTCGAGTCCACGAGGCTGCACTCGAGCGCGGGAGTCCCCGCCCATGGCTGAATGCGCACCGAGCGGACCCGTCCCGCGACCCGTGCGTGTTGGCGCCATTGCAGATCGCAGATGGCCACTGTCCCGGCCACCGTCGGCATCGCGCCTCGTTCCTCCTCGCCTGGCTTGCGGCGCGCTCCCCGGCGGCGAGGCGGCTGAGGCTTGTCCAGGACAGTCGAGGTGGTCCTGCTGTCGACGCTCGAATCCACGTTGAAGGGAACGATCGTGGCGTTCACGTGGGGGAGCTTGCTCACGATGTCGATGATGCGATCAGCGGTGCGATCGTGGAGGAGCCGACTCCACGCCTGTCTGTAGGTCCGGCGTGGGAACAACATGCTCACCTCGGTCTGCCCGTCGGCGAGGTCGGCGGCGAGCTCGAGGGCGGCTCGGCCGAGGCGGCGGTCGGGGGTATCGATGACGTCGAGAGGCAGCTGGGACAGCCCCAATCGGCTCCACCGGGTGATGAGCGCCTGAGCCTTGCGCTGGTCGACGGCGAAGTGCACAGCCCGCAAGTCGTCCGGGTTGAGAGCCCGGGCGTACTGGATCGCCCGGGCCGTGGCGAGATCCAGCCGATCGACCAAGACCACCACAGCGTGACGCCGTAGGATCGGAGCTTCGGCTGCCGCCGCGGCGGCGCCTTCCTCGAGCACTGCGTCCTCGGCCCGGTACTCCCTGTTGAGTCGAACGAGCCCGTAGACGAGGAGCGGCATCACCACCACTACCACCCAGGCACCCTTGGTGAACTCGGTGATGGCGAAGGCCATCACGACGATGAAGCACGTGACGGCAGCCGTGGCGTTGATCACCACGCTTCGGCGCCACTGGGCCTCCCGCAGCCGAAGGTGGTGCTTGACCATGCCGGCCCCGGCCAAGGTGAAGCCGGTGAACACGCCGATGGCGTACATGGGTATGAGCGAGGCGACCTTGGCCCGGGTGGCCACGAGCAACACGATGGCCGCGACCGTCAACACGATGATCCCGTTGGAGAAGACGAGACGATGCCCGCGCTCGGTGAGCTGCCGGGGCAGGAAGGAGTCCTCGGCCACGAAGCTGACCAGGAACGGAAATCCTGTGTAACTGGTGTTGGCAGCCAGGATCAGGATGAGGGCAGTGGCGGCCTGGAGGAGGAAGAAGAGCACCGACCCCCCGACGCCGGTTCCGTAAACCAGCTTGCCTATCTCGGAGATGACCGTGGGGGTCCCGCTGGCGAAGGGCACCGAGTGCGAGAGGGCGGCCAGGACCGAGACGCCCAGGAACATGGCGCCCAGGATGCTGCTCATGGCCACGAGCGTGGTGCGAGCATTCTTTGCCTGTGGCTCCCGGAAGATGCTGACTCCGTTGGATATGGCCTCGGTTCCGGTCATGGCCGAGGCCCCATTGGCGAAGGCGCGCAGGCCGATGAAGATGGAGGCCCCGAGGAGGAGGCCCGTGCCCGGATGACCGACGGGCACCGCTCCGGCGGCGTGGAGCTGGTGCTGGGGGAGGTTCCCGAAAGCGGCGCGGGCGAGGCCGATGGCGATGAAGACGGCCATGTTGAAGATGAAGAAGTAGGTGGGCACGGCGAAGACACGCCCCGCCTCCCGGATACCACGAAGGTTGCCGAAGGCGATGAGGACGACGAAGGCGACCGAGAGGGGGACGTCCAGGCCCTTCAGCGAGGGAACGGCCGAGATGATCGCATCGGTGCCCGCGGCCACCGACACGGCCACCGTGATGGTGTAGCTGATGAGCAGCGCGGCACCGGCTATCTGGGCCACATTGGGCCCGAAGTTGTCCCGGCTCACTACGTACGAGCCACCTGCCTTGGGGTAGGACTTCACCACCTCCCGGTAGCAGAGCGTCACCACCGCCAGCACGGCCAGGATCACGAGCGTTATGGGGGTGACCAGGGAGAAGGCGGCCACCCCGATGACCGGCACCAGCACCCGAAGGATCTGCTCGCTGGCATAGGCCGACGACGACATGACGTCCGAGGAGAGGACGGCCAGCGCGCTCGGTTTGCCCAGGCGCTGCCTGCTCAGGTCTTCGCTGACCAGGGGGGCGCCCAGTAGGAGGCGCTTGAGGCGGTACCTGAAGCTCTCGGGCAGTCCGGCAGCGATGGTCGTGTCCGTCCGCGCCGGAGCCCTGACCGGACCCCGGTACGAGGACGCGCTGTCCTCTTGCCTGGTCGGCCTCGTCGGAGTGGTCACTCGTGCTCCCTACGCCGCCCAGGGGACGAGAGTGAGCTCCCCGTCGCAGCCGAGACGGCTCCCTGTGTTGATTCTCTGTGACCGGTCCATAGCCCGAGAGCCATGTTACGGCTCGGCTACACGGGTGAGTAGCTCGGCTACATGGGTGAGTGGATGGCCTACGGCGTGACCCGGTCCCGGATGCCGGCGAAGAGATCGTCTTCGTGGTCGCTGGTGCCAACCAGGCTGCGGGCGAGGACGTACTCGTCGAGAGGGTGCACGGTACGGTCCGCATCGGGCTTCAACCCGAACCAGATCGGCGAGGTCGGGTCGCCGAGGACACCAGCGGCCGCGATCCCCCGGGGATACCGGAACTGTGTGGCGTGGGCCAGCAACGCACGCGGCCGCACGCTGGCGTGTTCGTAGATGTCGATGTGGGTCGTGATCTCTGCGTCCTTGTCCGGCCCATCCATCCAAGCGTCCCCGAAAGGGGACTCCAGGCCCAGCTCCACGAACCTGCCGTGTATGGCCATCATCTGGGCCCGCGACCACACCGTGTAGTACAGCTTCGAGGGCTGCCAGGGAGACCCGTGGTCGGGGTACGCGGCCGCGTCTCCCGCAGCGTCGAAGGCGGCGACGCTGATGTCGTGCACCCGCAGGTGATCGGGGTGGGGGTACCCGCTCTGGTCCTCGTGGTAGGTCACGACGACCTGGGGCCGCGTCCGCCGGATCTCGCCCACGAGGCGCCCGACCGTCTCCTCGAGCGGGGCTCGCACGAACGCTCGTGGGTGCTCGTTGCTCGGGCTGTCGGGCATTCCGGAATCTCGATAGCCGAGCAGCACCACCTCGTCGTAGCCGACGATCTCGGTCGACTTGCGAAGCTCCTCCATGCGGATCTCGGGCAACCGGTCACGCACGTCTGGGCGGTCCATGGCCGGGTTGAGGATGCTGCCCTCCTCGCCACCCGTGCAGCACACCAGGACGGTGTGGACACCCTCGGCGTGATAGCGGGCGACCGTCCCCGCTCCCTTGGATGCTTCGTCGTCAGGGTGCGCGTGAACGGTGAGAAGGCAGAGACGCTCACCCATGATCGGCGACGCTACCAGCCCGATTGGGCCGAAGTATGGCGCCGACCCCGCAGCTCGCCACGGTCGGTCCTCGGCTCGAGTCACCCCGTTCTCCTCAACCGGCGTTCCAGTTGCCGCGATACTCTCGGTTGTCGGCCGACGAAGCTCGGTCGGGGGGAGTCGGTGATGATGGCCAGCCTGGATGACTACGGCTGCCGGATAGGCCCAGGAGATGGCCTGGCCGCTCGTTTCGGCAGTGTCGCCGCCATGGTCCCGGTGTGGCAGCAGCGGCATCGTGCCGTGCTCGATCGGATACTCGACGTCGTCCAGCGTGGTGGGGAGCAGCGGGCCACGGGTCGCGTGCTGTGTCGCCAGCTGGCCGGTCTCCTGGCCAACGAGGATCCCGCCGGCGTGCCGACCTTTGTCGCCGTTGCCGCGGCGGAGGATGATTTCGCGGTGTTCGTGCACGGTCAGATCGACGTCGCCGTCAGGAAGCCGGGGGGTGAGGAGATCGTCTCAGGACGGCACGTCGCCACGTGGGTCGATCGGATCCTCGACGGGCCGATCGACTCCATCGCCGTAGCGTCAGAGGGCAAGGATCCGCGCCATCTCGACGGGCGCCTGGACCTTCGAGCCGGCGTCGTGTCGGCGGGCAGCCTCCTCCTTGCAAGCCGCGAGCGCGCACCCACCGAGCGAAGCGACGTGGTCGAGCCTGCGGCAGGGGTCCCCCCGGCGAAGACCACGCTGGATGGCGGACCCGATGGTCTCGATGAGGTTCGGGCGGGCACGCACCCGTCCGCGTCGCCAAGCGCGGCGTCGGCACCCGAGGAGGCGTCGGGCGCGTTCCGGACGATCGCCCTACGGGGCGTGGCGCTGGACGAACCGAGGGAGCCTCTTCCGATCGGCGGTGAACCGCCAGACGACCAGCCCGCGGTCGCTCCCCCGCTCGGTCTGCTCCTTTTCGACGATGGCACCACCTTCAGCCTCGACAGCGAGGTCGTCGTCGGTCGGGAGCCCGACAGCGACGCTCGGGTCGCCACCGGAGAGGCCCAGCCGCTCGTCATCACCGACACCGAGCGATCCGTGTCACGTCTGCACCTCCGGATCGCCGTCCATGGGGGTACGGTCGAGCTCGTCGACCTCAGGTCGGCGAACGGTACGGCGGTCCGCCGGCCCCGCCAGTCCGCCTGGCACCCGTTGACCCCAGGCGTCGCCACGACGATCGTTCCCGATACCGAGGTTCGGCTGGGCAACCGGACGTTCATGTTCACGGCTCAATCTCGCGGATGAGAGGCACGAGAGGACAGAGAGGAGGTGACCGGTTGACCGATGGATCGCCAGATGCAGCAGGCTGAGATGACCGAGATCGCCGACTACAAGTTCGTCCGCTGGCTGGGCGAGGGGAACCATGGCAACTTCTACCTGGCCGAGACCCCAGCCCGGCTCCAGCTCGACGTGGAGCTGGTGGTGGTAAAGGTCCTCGACGGGGCCACCTCGAACGACGGCTTCCGGCGTGCCACCCGCGAGCTTCGCGTCTTCGCCTCTATAGAGTCCCCCTATCTGGTCACGCTCTTCGATGCGGGTCAGGACGGGAACAGCTTCTTCTACGCCATGGAGTACTTTCCGATGGGATCCCTTGCTTCGCCGTCGAGGCCCATCGAACGGCCAGGGGTGCTCCAGGCGGTGATCGATGCGGCGCGCGCCGCCCACGCACTTCACGAATCCGGTGTGGCCCACCGTGACATCAAGCCCGACAACATCGAGCTGCACGAGGGCGGCGCGAAGCTCTCCGACCTCGGCATGGCCCAGCTGCTCACTCCGGGACTGACCGTGACCGGCATGGGTCCCATCGGATCCGTGGAGTACATCGACCCGCTCTTGATCCGTGGAGGCCGCGCGTCACGTGCGACGGACATCTGGTCGCTCGGAGTGGTCACGCACCGCGCTATCACCGGTCGCGGTGTGTACGGGGAGCTCCCGAGCGACGATCCTCTGCTGGCGCTCCGTCGGGTCCTCAGCGCCAGGCCTGCGCTCGATCCTTCGTTGTCTGCTCCGGAGGCCGAGCTGGTGAGCGCGTGCCTCGCCCCCGACCCCGGTGATCGGCCGCCCACGGCGGAGGACGTGGCCAAGCGGCTGGAAGAACTGGACCCCGGTTAGGAGTCGCCCCGGTCCCTGTCGGTGCGCCGGCAACAGATGGCTCTGACCCGCCCCGCAGCCGGCGGAACCGGAGGTGGGCGATCGTCGCGGCCGGGGTGGCCGCGGTAGCGGCGGCCACCGTGGTCGGGCTGGTCCTGCGTCGCCTCACGCCCCCGGGTGGACAGGGGCGAAGAGGTCAGCCGGCGGCGGCGACTTTCCCGAAGGGGTGACGCTGCGCCACGATGGATCGATGTCGTGGGCGTTCCTTGCCGTCACACTCATCGGGGCGGGCTTCACGGCCAACGCCTTCCGGCCCGTGAGGATCGAGCCGTTCACCGTGCCGAGCTTCTTCGCCGGCTGGCTGACGTCCGAGCTTCCGCTGCACCACCTGGCCTGGCAGGTGGTGGCGACGGTCGTGTTCGGCGTCTTCGGCGCATTCCGCGATTGGCCGGGCTGGGTGGGCCTCGGAGTGGCGGTGGCGTCGTGGTCCGGGCTGGTCATCCTTGCCCTGCAGGCCGGCCGGGCGGGTCGCGTCGTCGAGGGCGCTCTCGACGAGGGTCTGGGCGAGGGATGGTCGGCGCGCAAGGATCCCGCGCTGGCCACCACCGACAACCCCGAGCGAGCGCGCCTTGCCCTGCTGATCCCCGCCCCGCGGCCGGGCAGGGCCGTGGAGCGAACGAGAGACATCGACTACTGCGGCGACGGCGCCCGACGGCACCTCCTCGACATCTACCGTCCCCGGCGCTCGGTCACCGGCGCGCCGGTGTTCCTCTATCTCCACGGCGGGGCGTGGATCTTCGGCGACAAGCGGGAGCAGGGCCTGCCGCTCATGGACTACCTCGCCAGCCGCGGCTGGGTGTGTGTGACCGCCAACTACGGCCTCAGCCCGCGGGTCGCATTTCCCGAGCACCTGATCGACTGCAAGCGGGCGCTCAGCTGGGTTCGGGGGCACATCGCTGAGTTCGGGGGAGATCCCGATTTCGTCGCCGTCGGCGGCGGGTCGGCCGGGGGTCACCTCGCCGCGCTGGTCGCCCTCACACCGGGGGATCCGGAGTACCAACCGGGCTTCCAGGCTGCTGACACGTCCGTGGCCGCCTGCGTGCCCTTCTACGGTGTGTACGACTTCACGAATCGGGACGGGCTTCGGGGCCGGGGGCTGGGCCGGTTGCTCGAGAGGACGGTCATGAAGGAGAGCCTGGCGGGGTCCAGGACGGCATACGAGCGAGCGTCGCCGATCTACCGGATCAACGCTGGTGCGCCTCCTTTCTTCGTGGTCCACGGGGCCAACGACACGCTCGTTCCAGTGCGTGAGGCCCGCGGCTTCGCCGAGGCACTGCGGCGGTCGTCGGCCGCTCCGGTGGCATATGCCGAGCTACCCGGGGCCCAGCACGCCTTCGAGATCTTTCCCTCCATCCGCACGGCTCAGGTGGTGTCCCGCGTCGCCGACTTCCTCGCTGTCGTCCACGCGGGGCGCCGCGCCCGCTCGCCTCGCGCGGGGGCACCGCTGGACCCGACCCGGTAACGTTCGAGCGTGGACATGCCGCGCCTCGAGGCAGTGCAGCTGCGCGACCCGGACGGCGCCGTGCACCGGCTGGGCGACCTCTGGGAGGCCCGACCCGTGGTGCTGGTGTTCCTGCGCCATTTCGGCTGACTGCATTGCCGACATCACGCCGCGCAGTTGCGCGACGAGTACCAAGCCATCACCGCTCGGGGAGCGGAGATCGTCGCCGTCGGTACTGGCGACGCCAGCTACGCCCGGTCCTTCGTCGTCGACACCGGTGTCCCGTTCCCGGTGCTGGTTGACGACTCCGGCGCCGCCGCCGCGGCGGTCAGCGTCCGTCGGTCGGGCCCGCTGGCCCTGGTCGGGCCCGGGGCGTGGGCCAAGGGCCGTCAGGTATGGCGCGCCGGCCACCACGTGCACCGGCCCGGCAAGCGCGTCACCCAGTTGGGCGCCACGCTGGTGATCGGACCCGGTCCACGGCTGCGCTACGAGCACCTCGACGCCGAGCCGTGGGACCACGCCCCCCTGGGAGAGGTGCTCGGCGCCTTACGCGTCTAGACACCCCACCGGCCGGAGCGGGCAGCCGACCCTCCAGCCGAGCTACCGAGGCGGGACGGGCCGCCCCGGGACCGCGGGTCGTCGTCCGGGGGCTCGGGGTCGGCCCGGTAGACTCAGGCTTCTCTATGCGAGCTACGGCGCAGTCCCTCGAGGACAACAAGGTCAAGCTGTCGGTCGAGGTGGACGAAGCGGAGTTCGAGGGGGCGCTGAACGACGCCTTCCGCAAGATGGCTCGCGAGGTCAGGGTGCCGGGGTTCCGTCCGGGGAAGGTGCCGCGCCGGCTGCTCGAGGCTCGGCTGGGCACCGGGGTACTGCGCCAGGAGGCCTTTCGGGAGTCGCTGCCCGACTTCTACGCCCAGGCGTTGGAGGATGCCGAGGTGGACGCCATCGCCGCTCCCGAGATCGAGATCACGGCGGGACAGGAGTCGGGTCCGGTGGTCTTCGACGCCGTCGTGCCGGTGCGTCCGGTCGTGACCGTCCCCGGCTATCAGGGGCTGCGGGTCACGGTGGCGCCGTTCGCCGTCACCGACGAGGACGTCGACAACCAGGTGGATCGCCTCCGCGACCAGTTCGGGGAGCTGACCGCCGTGTCCCGGCCCGCCCGCGACGGTGACCACCTGACGATCGACATCAAGGGCTATCGCCACGACCAGACCATCGAGCCCCTCACTACCGACGACTTCCTCTACGAGGTCGGCAGCGGCTCGATCGTCCCCGAGCTGGACGAGCAGCTCCGGGGAGCCAAGGCGGGCGACATCTTCCGTTTCAACGCCACCGTGGACGGGGGGGATGTCAGCTTCCAGGTCCTGGTGAAGGAGGTCAAGGAGAAGGTCCTGCCCGAGATCACCGACGAGTGGGCCTCCGATGCCTCGGAGTTCGAGACCGTCGAGGAGCTGCGCGACGACACCCGGAACAGGCTGTCCGAGCTCAAACGGATGCAGGCCCAGATGGGACTCCGGGAGCAGGCGGTCCAAGCCCTGTCCGAGCTGGTCGACGAGGATATGCCCGAGGTCCTCATCGAGCAGGAGATGGAGCGGCGACTGCACGACCTCTCCCACCGGCTGGAGGCCCAGGGGGCCGGTCTGGCCCAGTACCTGGAGGCCACCGGCATGGACCAGGAGCAGCTGGTCGGCGAGCTCCGGCAGGCGTCGGAGCAGGCCGTGCGTGCTGACCTGGCCCTCCGAGCCCTCGCCGACGCCGAGTCGGTCGAGGTGGACGAGGCCGACGTCGACCGTGAGATCGCCAACCTCTCGGAGCGACTGGGCCAGCGACCGGACCAGGTACGCCGCCAGCTCGAGCAGGCGGAGCGCATCCCCGAGCTACGCTCTGATATCCGGAAGGGAAAGGCCTTCAACTGGCTGGTCGACCACGTCGAGCTGGTCGATGAGGAGGGCAAGTCGGTCGACCGCGCCGTTCTCTTCCCGTCACCGTCCGAACCATCTCCGGACGACACCCCCGAGGCCGCCGGTGTCGCCGGCGGTGAGGGCGACTCCGGCAAGCCGAGTAGCGTGGAGATCTCAGAATGATGCAGCCCGCCTACGACTACCTCGTCCCGACCGTCATCGAGTCGTCCAACCGCGGCGAGCGGGCGTACGACCTCTACTCCCGGCTCCTGCGGGAGCGGATCATCATCCTGGGCACGCCGATCGACGACACAGTGGCCAACCTGGTCTGCGCCCAGCTGCTGTTCCTCGAGTACGAGGACCCCGACAAGGACATCAACCTGTACATCAACTCGCCGGGGGGCGATATCACCGCCCTGTTCGCGATCTACGACACCATGAAGTTCGTGAAGCCGGCCAAGTCGACGTTCTGCTATGGCCAGGCCGCCTCGGCGGCGGCGGTCCTCCTGGCCGCGGGCACGAAGGGAAAGCGCTTCGCTCTCCCGCACGCCCGGATCCTGATCCATCAGCCCTATGGGGGGGCGGCCGGGCAGGCGACGGACATCGAGCTGCAGGCCAAGGAGATCCTGCGCATGAGAGATCTCCTGAACCAGATGCTGGCCCAGGACACGGGCCAGCCCATCGAGAAGATCCAGAAGGACACCGACCGCGACTTCATCATGAGTGCGGATGATTCGCGGGAGTACGGCATCATCGACGAGGTGATCACGACTCGAGAGCTGGCAGGTGTCCCGCAAGCCGCAGGCGTGGCGTAGCGAGGGGGGATCGTGGCGAAGTTCGGAGACGGCGGAGATCTGGTGAAGTGCAGCTTCTGCGGGAAGTCGCAGAAGCAGGTGAAGAAGCTGATCGCCGGACCCGGTGTGTACATCTGCGACGAGTGCATCGACCTGTGCAACGACATCATCGAGGAGGAGCTGGCCGAGTCCTCCGAGATGCGATTCGACGAGCTGCCGAAGCCTCGTGAGATCTTCGACTTCCTGAACGACTACGTGATCGGTCAGGACTACGCCAAGAAGATCCTCTCGGTCGCCGTCTACAACCACTACAAGCGTGTCCAGGCCGGCGCCTACCACGACGCCGACGTGGAGCTGGCCAAGTCCAACATCCTGCTGCTCGGGCCGACCGGCTGCGGCAAGACGCTGCTCGCCCAGACCCTGGCCCGCATGCTCAACGTCCCCTTCGCCATCGCCGACGCCACGGCCCTCACCGAGGCCGGCTACGTCGGTGAGGACGTCGAGAACATCCTGCTCAAGCTCATCCAGGCCGCCGACTACGACGTCAAGAAGGCCGAGACCGGCATCATCTACATCGACGAGATCGACAAGATCGCCCGCAAGAGCGAGAACCCGTCGATCACCCGGGACGTCTCCGGAGAGGGGGTGCAGCAGGCCCTCCTCAAGATCCTGGAGGGCACCACGGCGTCGGTTCCTCCCCAGGGCGGGCGCAAGCATCCCCATCAGGAGTTCATCCAGATCGACACCACCAACATCCTGTTCATCAACGGTGGGGCGTTCGCCGGGGTGGAGAAGATCATCGAGGCCCGTATCGGCCGCAAGGGAATCGGGTTCCGGGCCGAGGTGAACCGCAGTGGTGAGAAGGACGACGGTGAGCTCCTCCGTCACGTGCTGCCCCAGGACCTGCTCAAGTTCGGGCTCATCCCCGAGTTCGTCGGACGGCTCCCTGTGATCGGGGCCGTCTCGAGCTTGGACAAGACGGCGCTGGTGCGGATCCTGGTGGAGCCCAAGAACGCCCTCGTCAAGCAGTACCGCCGGGTCTTCGACCTCGACCAGGTGGAGCTGGAGCTGGGCGAGGACGCCCTGGAGGCGGTCGCCGAGCAGGCCCTGCTCAGAGGCACCGGCGCCCGGGGCCTGCGGGCCATCCTCGAGGAGGTGCTGCTCGAGGTCATGTACGACCTGCCCAGCCGCACGGACATCGGCAAGTGCGTCATCGACCGGTCGGTGGTGCTCGACCGGGTGAACCCCACCCTCGTGCCTCGCAGCGACCGCGACAAGGTCGACCGGCCCCGCCGGGCCGCCTCCTGAGGCCGGGGCAACTGGACGCAGCGGTATGACCAGCACGGTCTGGAAGGGTGCTGTCATCGGCGGCACGACCGGCGTCGTCGTGAGCGTCGTCTGGTCCTACCGGCGCGACGACACGGTGGATATGGCGGTCGGACGAGCGGCCCGGATGGGAGGAGTGCTGGCCGGGACGGGAGCGGTGCTCGGCTTGGCGATCGACCGCCGTCAGCGGCGGCGGGCCCGGACCGCTCGCCGGGTCGCGGGGTTGACGGTCCCCGCAGCCCCGGCACTCGAGCAGGCTCTGGAGACGCTGACCCAGGCAGCAGAGGCGGCACGGCCCCGCGTCGAGCACGCGGTGGAGGCGGCACGGCCCCGCGTCGGACAGGCGGTGGAGGCGGCACGGCCCCGCGTGGTGCACGCCGTAGAGCGGGCTTCCAAGGCACGGCGGTTCCGTGCCCGTCGGGTGGTCGGATCCGGGTGATCGGGCGAGCCGGGGTCAGCGCTCGGCTCGAAGAGGCCCTCGGATGGCTCGACGGCCACGTCAATCTCGAAGCCATCGAGAGCGGCCGCGCCGACGCCACACCCACGCTCGAGCGCATGAGACGCCTCACCGAGGTCATGGGCGACCCGCAGCGGGCCTATCCCGTCGTTCACCTGACAGGCACCAACGGCAAAGGCTCGACGGCCAGAATGCTGACGTCGTTGCTCGGTGCCCGGGGCTTGCGCGTCGGGACCTACACCAGTCCCCACCTCGAGCGGATCAACGAGCGCCTGACGGCCGACGGTGAGCCGATCGCCGACGACGAGCTGGCCGAGGTCCTCGGCGCCGTGGCCGCGTTGGAGCCGCTACTCGAGCGGCCGCCGACGTGGTTCGAGATCGTGACCGCCGCCGCCTTCAGGTGGTTCGCCGATATCGCTGTCGACGTGGCCGTGGTCGAAGTCGGCCTCGGTGGCACCTGGGACGCGACGAACGTCGCCGACGGACAGGTGGCTGTCGTGACCAACGTGAGCCTCGACCACGTCGGCATCCTCGGTCCCACCCTGGGCGACATCGCCGCCGAGAAGGCGGGAATCGTCAAGCCCGACAGCTTGCTCGTCCTGGGAGAGACGGACCCGGCCCTGGCTGCGGTGTTCACGCGCGCCGCCGCCGGCGAGGTCTGGCAGCGGGGATCGGACTTCGCCTGCGAGTCCAACCGATTGGCCCACGGCGGCCGGCTGCTCGACCTGCGCACGCTCGGCGGCCGCTACCCGGACGTCTTCCTTCCCCTGCACGGCGCCCACCAGGGCGACAACGCCGCCGCGGCGCTGGCGGCGGCGGAGGCCTTCTTCGACGGTCCGCTTCCCGACGAGCTGGTTCGCGCCGCTCTGAGTGGCGTTCGCAACCCCGGTCGGATGGAGGTCGTGGGACGGCGCCCGCTCTGCCTCCTCGACGGGGCCCACAATCCCGCGGGCGCCAGGGCGGCCGGGGCCACGCTGGCCGAGGAGTTCGCCGGAGTCGACCGCCGGGTGGTCGTCCTCGGCCTCCTGGGGGGACGGGACCCGGTCGAGATGCTCGAGGCGCTCGACCCTTCCCACATCGTGCTGGTCGTCGCCTGCCCGCCGCCGTCGCCTCGGGCCCAACCCGCGGCCGAGGTGGCCTCGGCCGCCGCCCAGATGGGCCTGGAGGTCGAGGTCGCCTCCTCGGTCGCCGACGGGGTGGAGCTGGCACTGGCTCGGGCGACCCCCGAGGAGATGCTCCTGGTCACCGGGTCGCTGTACACGGTGGGTGCGGCCAGGAGCGTCCTCCTCCCAGGCGGTAGCGGCAGTTGAGGTCGGGCCGCCGCCGCTAGCCTCGCCTCCCGATGGACCGCACCCTCGTCATCTGCAAGCCCGATGCTGTCGAGCGAGGCCTCGTCGGCGAGATCGTGGGCCGGCTCGAGGACAAGGGGTTACGGATCGTCGCCGCCGAGCTGCGGACGATCGACGCCGAGCTGGCATCCCGCCACTACGCGGAGCACCGGGAGAAGCCCTTCTACGGCGAGCTCGTCGCCTTCATCGGTCGCTCACCGTCGCTCGTCATGGTGGTGGAGGGACCGGGCGAGGTCTGGCGGGTCGTCAGGACGCTGATGGGGGCGACGAACCCGGCGGAGGCAGCTCCAGGGACGATCAGAGGAGATCTGGCGGTGCGCGTGACCGAGAACCTCGTTCACGGCTCTGACTCCGCCGAGTCCGCGAAGCGCGAGATGGAGGTCTTCTTCCCCCACCTGGGCTAGGTGCCTTGTTCCGACCCCGATAGTCACCTACCCTGTGAGCCGACCTCCACTAGACCGAGGGGGCCGTCTCTCCAATGGCTGAAAACTTCTTCTCTTCGTGGTTCGGGCGCGACATGGCCGTCGATCTGGGTACGGCCAACACGCTCGTGTACGTCCGTAACCGGGGCATCACGCTGAACGAGCCGTCGGTCGTCGCCATCAACGTCAAGGACGGCCGGCCCCTCGCCGTCGGCTCCGAGGCGAAGCGCATGATTGGACGTACCCCGAGTCACATCCAGGCCATCCGGCCTCTGAAGGACGGGGTCATCGCGGAC
>DATBBR010000053.1 GCA_036270875.1 Acidimicrobiales bacterium | reverse complement strand
ACACCGTCGAGCCGCCGGACATGTTCGCCAACCACCTTCCGGCCAGCTTGAAGGACAAGGCCCCCAAGAGCGTGAAGAAGGCCGACGGCACCGACGTATGGGTCTACGAGGGCAACGAGATCCCCAACATCGGCCTGAACGCTGTGGCCGGGCGGCCGCCCGAGGAGTACAACATCGAGCCCACCCGCTACGAAGAGCTGCGTGCTGGCTGCTACCTGATCGACGAGCGGGTCAACGACATGAACCGCAACGGCGTCCTCGGATCCATGTGCTTCCCCTCGTTCGTGCAGTTCTGCGGCCAGCTCTTCTCAAAGTCCAAGGACCTCGACGTCGGCCTGGCCATGCTCAAGGCCTACAACGACTGGCACGTGGACGAGTGGGCCGGCAGCCATCCCGGGCGCTTCATCCCTCTGTCGATCCCGCCCATCTGGGACCCCCAGGAGATGGCCAAGGAGGTGCGCCGCATGGCTGCCAAGGGCTGCCACGCCGTCACCTTCTCCGAGGACCCGGCCAAGCTCGGCTGGCCCCACATCTTCGGGGACCATTGGGATCCGTTCTTCGCCGCCTGTGAGGAAGAGGGCACGGTCATCTGCCTTCACATCGGCTCCTCCTCGACCATTCTCGGCCTGGCGCCTGGCGCGCCGATCGACATCATGATCACCCTCACGCCCCTCAACGCCATGCACGCGGCCACCGATCTCCTGTGGTCGCCGGTGCTGCGAAAGTTCCCCAACCTGCACTTCGCCCTCTCCGAGGGCGGCATCGGCTGGCTGCCCTACTGGCTGGAGCGCATCGACTACGCCTACCAGCAACACCGTTACTGGACCCACCAGGACTTCGGCGACCAGCTGCCGAGCCAGGTGGCCAAGGACCGCTTCACCTTCTGCTTCATCAGCGACGCCGCCGGCCTGGAGACCAGGCACCTCATCGGGGTCGACAAGATCACCTGGGAGTGCGACTACCCGCACTCCGACTCGACCTGGCCGCACTCTCCCGAGACCCTGATGAAACAGCTGGCCGGGGTCCCCGACGACGAGATCAACCAGATCACCCACGAGAACGCCATGAAGGTGTTCAGCTACGACCCGTTCACGCACCGGCCGCGGGAGAAGTCCACGGTGGGCGCGCTTCGCTCTGAAGCCCCGGCCTGATCGACGCTAACGTGACCCGACCCTCAGCGAGACCACTGGAGCAGGCGTGACCGACGAGATCCTGGTCGACAACGGCAAGCGCACGATGACCCTGGACGAGCTGGGGATGACCCAGCCCGGCCTGGCCCGCATCATGCCCGAGATCAGCATTCGCATCTGGAAGCTCTACTACGCCGGAAAGGCCCGCAACTGGCCGCTGGCCCGCTTCCAGCTCAAGGAGGCCATCAACCTCATGGAGGTGGGGGCCTTCGTCCGCCCCAAGTACGAGGCCAACATGGCCAAGTTCATCGACGAGGACGCCGGACCGGTGAGCAAGGCCATCGAGGCCGCTGACTGGGAGGCGTTCGACGCCGCATTCCACGAGATGGTCGACAAGGCCAATGCCTACCACGACGAGTACGACAAGCCCTTCATCAGGTGGCGCATTCCGGACCATGAGCCACCCGACCTCGACATGACGCCCAGGCAGTAGCCCGACCGCGGGCCGAGCCTCGCCATGCCGGCCGACTGGAAGCTGCGTGAGGTCGAGCCCGACCTCGCCCGCCGGTATCTGCGCAACGGGTGGTGGACCGACGAGACCCTGGGCTCGGTGCTGGCCGACGGGCTGGCGAGGAGCGCCGGCCACACCTTCCGCATCCACTCCCGTACCCGGCCCTGGTCGGGCACGTTCGGAGGCGTCGAGGAACTGGCCCTGCGGATGGCGGGGGGTATGCGGGCGCGCGGCATCGGGCCTGGTGACGTGATCGCCTTCCAGATCCCCAACTGGATCGAGGCGGCCGTGACGTTCTACGCGACGTCCTTCCTCGGGGCGGTGCTGGTGCCGATCGTGCACTTCTACGGACGCAAGGAGGTGGGCCACATCCTGCGCCAGTCGGGCGCCCGGGCTCTCGTCACCGTGGACCGGTTCGGCCACCTGGACCACCTCGGCGATCTCGACGACCTGCGCGGCGGACTGCCTGATCTCGAGCTGGTGGCCGTCGTCGGCGCCGACACCCCACCGCTCTCCCGCTCCGGGGTCCCGAGCTGGGCCGTGCCCTTCGGCGACCTTCTCGACAACCCACCGCTCGAGGGCCCGATCACCGTCGACCCCACCCACCCCGCGGCGGTTGCCTACACCTCGGGCACCACCTCCGACCCCAAGGGCGTCGTCCACGCCCACCGCACCCTCGTGTTCGAGGTGCGCCAGCTCGGCGACATCCAGTCGAGCCGCGAGCTGCCGCTGCTCACCGGGGCGCCGGTCGCCCACGGCATCGGCATGCTCTCGGGGCTGCTCCTCCCCCTCCACCGCCGGCAGCCGGTGCATCTCACCGATGTCTGGGATCCGCCGCAGGTGCTGGCGGACATGCTCGAGCACGGGGTCGCCGCCGGAAGCGGCGCCACCTTCTTCCTCACCAGCCTCCTCGACCATCCCGACTGCGGTCCCGACCACCTCCGCCTGATGCGGCAGACGGGGCTCGGGGGATCTTCTGTGCCCGTGGCGGTCGCCGACCGGGCGACGTCGCTCGGGATCTCGATCACGAGAGCCTTCGGCTCCACCGAGCACCCCTCGACGACGGGATCGACCCACGACGATCCTCTCCTCGCCCGCACGCGCACCGACGGCCGGCCGCTGGTGGGCGTGGAGGTGCGCGTCGTCGACGAGTCCGGGACCGACCTGCCGACGGGCGAAGCCGGCGAGGTGCTCAGCCGAGGGCCCGACTGCTTCTGGGGTTACACCGACCCTGCCCTGACGGCCAGCGCCTTCGACGCCGACGGCTGGTACCTGACCGAGGACGTCGGCCGGCTCGACGCCGAGGGCTACCTGACCATCACGGACCGCAAGAAGGACATCATCATCAGGGGAGGCGAGAACGTGAGCGCCCCCGAGGTCGAGGAGCTGCTGATGCGGATGCCGGGCGTCGCCGAGGCGGCGGTCGTCGCTGCACCGGACGCGCGCCTGGGCGAGCACGCCTGTGCATTCCTGCGCCAGCTGCCGGGAGCCCGTGCGCCCGACCTGGACAGCATCCGCGGCATCCTCGAGGGCGTGGGGCTGGCCAGGCAGAAGTGGCCCGAAGAGCTGCGCCTGGTGGACGACTTCCCGCGGACGCCTTCGGGCAAGGTGCAGAAGTTCGTCCTCCGCCAGCGGCTGGCCGACGAGGCCCCTCCCGGACGGCCGCCGGCGGGGCCGCGAGGGGCATAGCAGTAGAGGGAGGCTGCGTGCACGAGGAAGACGCCATCACCGAGGCCCGCATCCGGCGGGTGGTGAACCAGCACATCAGGCCGGCGCTGAGCGGCCCGTCCGCCGCGCTCGAGGTGGCCGCTTACCACGTGCACGGCGAGCCCGTCAGCGTCACCGAGGCCATGAACGCCCCCTACGAGCAGTTCCCCGTCGGCGGTGCGTGGGGACCGGCCTGGGACACGACGTGGTTCCAGCTGCGGGGGCGGGTCCCGCCAGAGTGGCGCGGGGAGGAGGTCGCCCTCCGTTTCGAGATCGGCAACGCCGGGGACACCGGGTTCGGGGCCGAGGCGCTGGTGTGGCGGGACGGCCGCCCGGTCCAGGGCCTGTCCCCCAACCACCGCGACTACGTGCTGACCAAGGCGGCCGAGGGCGGCGAGGCGGTCGAGGTCTTCGTCGAGGCGGCCGCCAACGCTCGGCCGCCCCTCGGTGCCCTCACCTGGCCGCTCCTCGGACCCGAGCCCCACGGCATCCCCCTCTTCACCCTGGCCCGGGCCGAGCTCCGGGTCATCCGGCGTGAACTGCTGGCCTTCTGGCACGACCTCCGCCTGCTTCTCCAGCTGCTGGCCCAGGTGGGCGACGAGCCCCGCCGGTCCCAGCTACGAGCCGGGCTCGACCGGGCCTGTGGCGCCCTGGACCTGCGGGACGTCCCTGGGTCCTTCGCCGCCGCCCATCCTCTGCTGAAGGAGCTGCTGGCCCGGCCGGCGGCGGCCAGCGCCCACCGCGTCAGCGCCGTGGGCCACGCCCATATCGACACCGCCTGGCTGTGGCCCCTGCGGGAGACGGTGCGCAAGTGCGCCCGCACCTTCTCCACGGCGGTGGCGTTGATGGACGAGTACCCCGACTACCGGTTCGCGTGCTCTCAAGCGCAGCAGTGGGCGTGGATGAAGGAGCGGTATCCGGACCTCTACCAACGCATGAGGGAAAAGGTCGCCAACGGTCAGCTGGAGCCGGTGGGGAGCATGTGGGTCGAGGCCGACTGCAACATCCCCTCCGGAGAGTCCCTGGTCCGACAGGTCCTCCACGGCAAGCGCTTCTTCGCCCAGGAGCTCGGCCGGGACACGACCGAGGTGTGGCTGCCGGACGTGTTCGGCTACCCGGGCAGCCTGCCCCAGATCATGCGCCAGGCCGGCATCGACCGTTTCCTCACCCAGAAGCTGTCGTGGAACCAGTACAACGTGCTCCCCCACCACAGCTTCGTCTGGGAAGGGATCGACGGGTCGCGCGTCTTCACCCACTTCCCGCCGGCCGACACCTACAACGGCGATGCCAGCGTGGGCGAGCTGGTGCAGGCCGTGCGCAACTTCAAGGACCACGACCGGGCCACCCGGTCGCTGTACGTCTATGGCCACGGCGACGGCGGCGGAGGCCCGACGGCGGGCATGATCGAGTCGCTGCGGCGCCTGGCCGACCTCGAGGGCGCGCCGCGCGTCCAGCTCGAGACGGCGTCATCGTTCTTCGACAAGGCCATGGCCGATCTCGAGGACCCGGCGGTCTGGGTCGGCGAGCTGTACCTGGAGCTCCATCGCGGCACCTATACGACCCAGGCCGCCACCAAGAAGGGCAACCGCGCCGGCGAGCTGGCGCTGCGCGAGGCGGAGCTGTGGGCCAGCCTGGCTCCAACGCCGTGGTCCGCCTACCCGACGGAGCGGCTCGACCGGGCCTGGAGGACGCTGCTTCTCCACCAGTTCCACGACATCATCCCCGGTTCGGGCATCCACTGGGTCTACGAGGACACCGCCCGCGACCACGCCCAGGTGGCGGCCGAGGCCGGAGCGGTGATCGACGATGCCACGGCCGTGCTCGCCGCTGCCGTCGACACCGCCGGCTTGTCGTCCCCGGTCGTCGTGCTCAACCCGCTGTCCCACGATCGCACCGAGGTCGCGAGCCTCCCTCGGGACGACCGCGGCGAGCCGCTCGTCGCCATCGGGCCCGACGGCGAGCGGATCCCCGTGCAGGTCGCCGCGGACGGCGCACTGCTGTTCAGCGCGTCGGTTCCCTCGTGCGGCCACAGCGTGTACGACCTGGTGCCCGGCGCCGGCGACCCACCGCCCGGCTCCGAGCTGGCGGTGGACGAGCACGGCCTCGAGAACAGCCGCCTCCGAGTGCGGTGGGACGACGACGGCCTGCTCACGTCGGTCTGGGACAAGTCAGCCGACCGTGAGGCGCTGGCCGCCGGCGCCAGGGGCAACGTGCTCCAGGTCTTCGAGGACTACCCCAACTTCTACGACGCGTGGGATGTCGACCGGTTCTACCTCAACCAGGTGGAGGACCTCACCGACGTCGAGTCGATCGACGTGGTCGAGCAGGGACCGGTGCGTGTCGCGATCCGGATCACACGCGCGTTCGGTGCGTCACGAATCACGCAGACGATCTCGCTCGGCGCCAAGTCACCACACGTCGAGTTCGACACCCGGGTCGAGTGGCGCGAGACCAACCGCTTCCTCAAAGTCGCGTTCCCGGTCGCGGTGCGTTGTCAGCGAGCGACCTACGAGATCCAATACGGGCACGTCGAACGACCGACGCACGCGAACACCAGCTGGGACCTGGCCCGCTTCGAGGT
>DATBBR010000052.1 GCA_036270875.1 Acidimicrobiales bacterium | reverse complement strand
AGCCCAAGCACCAGTAGCAGCCCTGTCGGCTCGGTGTCGAGCAGGACGGTAGTGAGGTCGGGCCGGTACCGTTCCAGCACGGCCGCCACCTTGTAGACGTCGCCCGCCCAGAGCAAGGTGTGCTTGTTGCGGGCTGCCTCCGATGCCGACCGGGGGAGCATGTCGTCGAGAACGACGACGCTGGCGGGTGTGCTGAGTCGCTCTGTGTTCATGAAGTCACGCAGCGCGAACTCGAAGATGTGCAACCCGTCGATGAAGGTGAAGTCGACTACCCCGTCCGAAAACCACGAGACGGCATCAGCCCGGGCGAAGAACTCGTCGCTGGTGGCCTTGACCAGCTCGAGGTCACAAGCAAGCTCGACCTCGATACGGAAGTCGGGGTCCACGCCGATGGTCCGCGTCGTGGACTGGGCCAGGCCGAGACCGTCGTTGATCCCGATCTCGAGGTAGCTCCGCGGCCGGTAACGCTCGTGGACGACCCTTAGGAACTGGTGGCGATCCATCGTGCGTCATCACCCTCGCGCTTGTGGTCGGCGTCGGTTTGCCCAAAGCGATAGCACAGAGTCACGTCCTCCATCAGTGGTCGGCCGTGGTGCCCGCGGTCCTCAACCCATCAGCGCCGGAAGCACCTCCGAGGCGAAGCGGCGGTTGGATTCCTGCAGGAGGGACGGGTCGGCGTCGAGTGAGCCCGGCACGACGACCACCCGCCGCAGGCCAAGTGACGCGAGATCGTTGAGCCGTTCGGCCACTTCAGCGGGCGGACCGGCGACGGCGAAGCGGTCGATGAACTCGTCCTCCAGGTCGCGAGCCTGGGGCGCCGCCGCCTGCCCATGACTGGCCGCCCGGTAGCCGGCCGCCAGCCGACCGATACCCCGGCGAGTGACCTCCGACAGCCCCTCGCTTGGCGCGCCCTCGGCGGCGAAGCGGGCGAAGATCGCGGTGCTGCCCCGGACGAGATCCCGTGCGACCACCCGATCGGGGTGCACACCCACGTTGACGAAAGCGCCGAGCGACAGCATGTCGCTCCTCGCCCCGCCGGCTCGGTGGGCCGTCCCGATCGCCCAGCGGAGCCGGTCGTGCTCGGCGCCGACCGTGAAGTCGAGCGCCTCGGCGTGCCGGGCGCCGACGGCGATCGCCTGCGGCCCGGTGGCCGCCACCACGACCGGGACCTTCGGCGCCCCACTCCCGGTCAGCCACCTGATCTGGGTCGGCACGCCGTCGACGTCGACTGTCTCGCCTCGGAGGTAGGCCTGCATCGTCACCAGCAGCCGCTCGAGCGCGGCAGGAGGTACTGGCCGCATCCCGAGTTGGGTCACCGCCGAGTCGCCCCGACCGAGTCCGAGCACGGCCCGCCCTCCCGTCTCGGCCTGAAGGGTCGCCGCCGCAGACGCGGTGACGGCCGGGTGGCGTGTCACCGGGTTGGTGACTCCCGGCCCGAGCAGCAACCGCTCCGTGGCTGCGCCCGCCAGCGCCAGCTCGACCCAGATGTCGGCGTTGAGGTTCTGGCTGTCGGCGACGAGGAGGCCGGTGAACCCCCACTCCTCGGCCTGTTTGGCCACCTCGGCGACGCGGTGCGGAAACGAGAAGGTGTGCAGCCAGACGTCCATCAGCCGCCGACGGGATCGGAGGGCGGGCGCCGAGCCGCCCAGGCCAGGTCGCGCAGCCGGCGCACGTCGTCCTCGCTCGTCAGCACGATGACGTCGCGGATGGGCTTGCCGGGTCCGACCAGGGCCCGCAGGGCCGAGGCGCCGGTGCTCCCAGCGGCGGGCACGTCGGTGGTCAGGACCAGGAGGTCGGCATCGGGGCGGGCCGAGGCGAGCACGGCTGCCTTGCCGAGCGCCTTCCACAGCACCTCCGCCCGCCGCAGACCGGGCCGGCTCGCGGTGAAGCCACCGGCGACGTCGACGTGCCAGGGCCCGCCGTGCTGATCCCGGGCCACGAAGCTCACCTCGACCCCCTCCGGGCCCGACACCCCCTCCTCGATGCCGACGAACCCGCACTGCTCGAGCGTCACCCGGGCCACGTCCCGCGCCGCCAGCCCCTCCCGCAGGGCTCGGGCCCGGGCGTCCTCAGTCTGGGCGTCCTCGCTCTGGGCGCCGACATCGGGCCGGCCGGGAAGCACGACTCGATGCGGCGGCGAGGCTGCCAGTCGTTGCCGCTCGGCCTCGACCCGGCGCTTCGACTGCAGCACGTAGTCCTCGTCGGTGTCGTAGCCCGCGAAGTGCCGCTCCGTCCGTACCGCGGCCACCGCCGTGGTCCCCGATCCCATGAAGGGGTCGAGCACCAGGTCGTCGCGGTAGGTGAACAGCTGGATCAACCGCTCGGGGAGCTCGACCGGGAACGGCGCCGGGTGGCCCACGCGGGTGGCGCTCTCGGCGGGGATCTCCCACAGGTCGGTCGTCGCCTCCATGAACTCGTCCCTGGCGATCGACCCCTCGGACGGAAGGCCCCTGGCGGAGCGGTCCCGCGCCGGCACGGCACGATCGAAGCGGCCCTTGCTCGCCACGATGACGCGCTCGGTCAGGTCTCGGAGCACGGGATTGCCGGGCCGCTGGAAGGATCCCCACGCGCACGACCCGGTCGAGCCCCGCGCCTTCACCCACAGGATCTCGCCCCGCAGCAGCAGTCGGAGCCGGTCCTGCAGGATCCACGTCACGTCCCCGGCGAGGGACCGGTACGGCCGGCGGCCGAGGTTGGCGACGTTGACGGCCATCCGGCCGCCAGGCTCGAGCGCGCGCACGCAGTCGGCGAAGACCTCCTCCAGCATGCCCAGGTACTCGGCGTAGGTCGTCGGGACGCCCCCCCGGCCCAGGGCGGCCTCGTACTCCTTCCCCGCGAAGTAGGGGGGTGAGGTGACGACGAGGGCGACCGAGTTGTCGTCGAGCTCGGGCATGCTGCGGGCCTCGTGACAGAACACCTCGTCGATGCCCTTGCGCGGGGACACGCGAGCGTCGGTGGAGAGGTCAGGAGGCGTGAACCGCTCGTAGAACGCAGACGAGTCGTGACCCTCGCGACGCGAGACTCCGAAGCTCGACGTCGAGGTGCCGTGACGTCGCGGTCTCGCCATCGTCGCACGGTACAGCAGTCATCTTGGGAGGTGGTCGACCGAGCGGGCCCGCTCGATCACGATGCCTGCGGCCAGGATGAGGGTGAGCGCCGCCATCTGGGCCTCTGGCGAGACCTCGACGCCGACCACCGCGGTGACCAGCACCGCTGCGGCGAGGATCGCTCGGGGCGCGAGCGACCCCGTGCGGAGGAAGTACCGCAGCAGGACCAGCCCGAGCACATAGATGGCGGTGCCGGCGGCGAGGAACCACGCTGTCGCCGCCGTCGCCGGGTGGTCGTAGCTGACGATCGCCTGCCGCACCCCAGCCGCGAGCACGATGATCCCGCCGAGGACGGGCAGGAACGCGTAGCCGAAGGCGAACAGCGCAAGCCACGGGTTGCGCGTGTCGGGAGCCTCGTCGAGGGCGCGTTCGGCCCGTTGGTCCTCGCCGTCGAAGTAGAGCCACCACAGCGCGGCGGCCAGGGCGAGGCCGAGCACGGCAGTGGCGACCAGCCCGGCGGTCAGCTCGTGATGGCCCTGCACGCCGAGGCCGACGGCGACCACGGACTCCCCGAGGGCGATCAGCACAATGAGCCCGTGGCGCTCGACGAAGTGCCCGGCACGGATGCGGAACCCTCCGACCGCCGTCACCGCCGGGCTGGTCCAGTGCAGCACGAACGCGGCCACCCACAACGCCCAGCGGCCGGGCCCACCGACGAAGCCGGCGGCCAGCAGCATCGCCGCGGTCACGGCGTTGTACGGGCCCAGGCGGAACATCGCCCGCACCGCGCTCTGCTGGCTGGCCCGGAGGAAGAGGCCGGTGTGCACGACCGTGACGACGAGGTAGCCGATCCCGAACGCCACCCCGGAGGAGCCGAAGGCGAGCGGGATGGCCAGCGCCACGATCAGGAACCCGGCCATGCCCACGAGCATCAGCAGCCGGACGACGGTCTCGTGGGGCGGAACGGCGTTGGTGAGCCAGGCGTAGCCCCCGTACATCCACCACACGTTGCCAAAGATGAGCACGACCCGACCCACACCGGCACCGTTGGGCTCGGCGACGAGCAGGGTGGTGAGCTGAGTGATCGTGAAGACGAACACGAGGTCGAAGAAGAGCTCGATCGTCGAGACCCGCACGTCGTCCATGGCCCGAGAGCGCAGGCTAGTTGACCGTGGTGGAGGCCAACCGGCCTGGTCAGGTAGCCTTTGGGACGAGTGCTGGAGGCGGCTGCTGCGGCGCTGACGGGGCGATGTGCCCCTCCGCCGGAGCTGCCGGGATTGGGGTCGAAAGAAGATGGCCGTGACTACCCGCTTCCCGGCCACCGACGTCGGTGGTGGGTTGGCCCCGTGGGCGCGCCAGCTCGCTCGCTACCCGGGTCCGCGCATCATCGTTGCCGCCCTGGTCGTGGTGACCGCGGCTCGGGTGGCCCTGTGGCGGTGGCACTGGTGGGACCTGCTCATCGTGGGCGCGTTCATCGCCGCCCAGCCCTTCACCGAGTGGTTGATCCACGTCTTCATCCTGCACTTCAAGCCCCGCACCCTCGCCGGCCGGACGATCGACCCCTTCATCTCACGCAAGCACCGGGCGCACCACCTCGATCCGAGAGACGTGCCCCTCGTGTTCATCCCATTGCCGACGCTGGTCGGCATGCTCATCGGGGGCGGGCTGGTGCTGGGCCTCGCCTTTCGCAGTGCCGAGCGGTCGCTCACTGCGGGAGTGATCGCGCTCTGCCTCGTGCTCGCGTACGAGTGGACCCATTTCCTCATCCACTCGCCCTATCGCCCCCGGTCGGCCGCCTACCGCTACGTCTGGCGGGCCCATCGGCTGCATCACTTCAAGAACGAGAACTACTGGTTCGGCGTGACGGTGCACCTGGCCGACCACGTGCTGCGCACCTTTCCGGACAAGGCAGCCGTGCCGACGTCGCCCACCTGCCGGGACCTCGGCGTCGCACCCGCGTCGTAGCGTGGCGTCAACCGGGCAGCTGCCCGAGGGTCACCGTGACCGTCTTCTGACTGCCGTCGGGTTGGACCACCGTCACCTTGGCCTGGTTCCCTGGTGCGAGGCCGGCCAGGACGTCGTTCAGATCCGAGACCGACTGGGTCTGCTGGCCGTTGATAGCGGTGATCACGTCCCCGGACTTGAGGCCGGCCTTGTCGGCCGCGCCGCCGGGCTGGACCTGGACGATGATGACGCCGCCGGGCTGTCCGGAGCTGTTGAACCCGTTCGCGGCCGTGATGCCGAGCGCCGCCCGCCCGGAGTTGGTGACCTTGCCCTGGGAGGCCAGCTGTCCGGCGATGAGCTTCACCGTGTTGCTGGGTATGGCGAAGCCGATCCCGGCCGCGGTGCCGCCGTTCTGCTGGTCCGTCGCCGCCAGCGTCGGGATGCCCATGACGTTGCTGTCGAGGTCGGCGAGGGCACCGCCGCTGTTGCCGGGGTTGATGGGGGCGCTGGTCTGGATGGTGTTGGCCAGCGTGTGGGCCTGGTCCTCGCTGACGGTGCGGCCGTTGAAGCTCACGATGCCGTTTGTCACGCTGCTGGAC
>DATBBR010000051.1 GCA_036270875.1 Acidimicrobiales bacterium | reverse complement strand
TCTACTAGCAAGAAAGGACACCTCAATGCCCGACGTCAGCATCACCCCGAGCGAAGACGGTCCCTATATCGTGTCCGGCCCCTTTACTCTCGTCGCGCCCGATGGGCACGAGATCGAACACGACGACCCGGTGGCGATGTGCCGTTGCGGACGTTCCTCGAACAAGCCGTTCTGCGACGGTACCCACACCACATGGGACTTCGACGGCACGCTCGCAAACTGAACCGGATGGCACACTGAGATGTCCGGCCGGCTCTCCGGAAAGGTCTGCGTCGTCACCGGCACCGGCGGGAGCATGGGACGCGCTGCCGCCATGACGTTCGCCAGGGAAGAAGCGTCGGTTGTCGGCTGCGACGCTGCGGCCGACACCGCGCAAGCGACCCTCGAGATGGTGGGCGGCGCCGGTGGCGAGATGGTGTCGCTGCACCCATGCCGTCTCAACGATACCGCCGACTGCGCAAAGCTCGTCGAGCTCGCGATCCGCGAGTTCGGACGGATCGACGTCCTGTACAACCTCGCTGCCAGGTCTCAATTCAACTGGCTCGAAGACGTCACGGACGAGGAGTGGGACGTAGCGCGCCGGGACGAGGTCGACTTAGTGTTCTACCTCACCCGCGCGGCATGGCCCTACCTGAAGGCTACTCGGGGCGTTGTCGTGAACATGGCCTCTCTGAACGCATCCCTAAGCTTCAAGCTCCTTCCGTCCCTGGCCCACGCGACCAACAAGGCGGGAATCATCGGGATGACACGCCAGCTCGCCCTGGAAGGAAGCCGACACGGGATCCGCGTCAACTCGATCTCGCCGGGCCTCATCGAAAGCAAGGCGACGCAAGGCCAGCTCCAGGACCCGAATTGGACCAGCGAGATGGTCGGTCGGACACTCCTGGGGCGCTTCGGTCAGCCCGACGAGGTGGCGAAGATTGCCCTGTTCCTCGCGTCCGACGAGAGCTCTTACGTGACAGGCATCGACCTGGTGGTGGATGGAGGCATGAGGGTCTGGTGACCGCACTGATCTGGCACAGAGGTTCGCCGTGCCCGCGTCGGGTTGGGTGCTGCTCGGACACAGACCCGGAGTCTCGTACAAGACCTGCCAAAGACCCCGCTGTCGGAACCTGCAACATACGCCACGATGCCGCCGAAGCGGCCGAGCGAATCGAGAACCTCGATCTCAGGTCTGAGCCCAATCGGTCAACCCCGAGTATGGGTTTCGTGGATGCGATCGGGCCTGGTTCATGCGCAGGATGAGCAGAACCGAACACGTTCGAGTGCAGGCCGTCGACCGGACCGGCCGAGCAACGAAGGGACGATGTCATGACACCTTCATCTGAAGCCACCGATGTCATCGTGGTCGGTGGGGGGTCCGCCGGCGCCGTGATTGCGGCCCGTCTCAGCGAGGATCCCGGACGATCTGTCGTGCTCCTCGAAGCCGGCCCTGCTTACGAACCGGGACAGTACCCGGAGTCGCTGCTCGACCCGAGCACGGTGGCCGACCCGGCCCACGACTGGGGATACTTCGCGAAGGGGAGCGATCAATCACCTCGGGTTTCGGCTCCGCGGGGCAAGGTGCTGGGCGGAAGCTCGGCCGTGAACGCCACTGTCGCCATCCGGGCCCGGGCGGCGGACTTCGCCAACTGGGCCCGCCACGGCGTCGAGGGCTGGACGTACGAGGAAGTCCTGCCCACCTTCCGCGGCATGGAGAACACCCCAAACGGGGAGGATGCCTTCCACGGCCGGAGCGGGCCACTTCCGGTCCGCCAGCGAAGCGACGAGGAGCTCACGCCGTCGCTGTTGGGGTTCGTCGAGGCGTGCGTGGCACACGGGTTCAAGCGAGTCCACGACTTCAACGGCAGCGAGCAGAATGGTGCCGACGGCTATCCGGTGACCGTGCTCGACGGCGTCCGCCAGAACACCGCGCTCGTGTACCTCACCGACGCGGTTCGCCGGCGCCCCAACCTGACCATCCGGGGCGACGTCACCGTCGACCGGGTGCTCTTCAGGGCCACCCAAGCGGCCGGGGTCGTCGACGCCACCGGGACGGTGCACGAGGCCCGGGAGGTGATCCTGTCGGGTGGCACGTACGGTAGCCCGGCGATCCTTCTTCGCTCCGGCGTGGGACCGGCCGGGGATCTCGCCGCCCTAGGCATCGACGTCGTCGCTGACCTGCCGGTCGGCAGCAATCTCCACGACCAGGCCTTTTACTACAACGCCTACGCCCTGGCGCCGACCTCCTTGGCCATGACCCCCGCGGTGGGATCGCTGTTGTGGACCGCGTCCAGCGAGGCCAGGGCGGACGAGCTGGATCTCCACATCACCGCCACCCACCTCATGCCCGGCTCCTTCAGCCCCACGGGCGGTGCCATCGTGCTGGCGCCAGCGGTGGTGCGACCCGACTCGCACGGGACGTTCCGGCTGGCCAGCAAAGACCCCGAGGACGCCCCGATCATCGAGAACAACTACCTGGCCACCGGGCGGGACAAGCGGCGCATGCTCGAAGCCGTGAAGCTCAGTCGGGCCATCGCCCGGGATCCGGCGTTCGCGCGGTTCACCGCGGGCGAGATGCTCCCGGGCGACGCGGTGAGCGACGACGACGCGTTGGCCCAGACCATCGAGGCGAATCTTGAGGTATACGGCCACCCGACCTCGACCGCGCCCATGGGTGGTTCCGGCGACCCGGCGGCCGTCGTCGACGCCCTTGGCCTTGTGCGAGGCGTCAGCGGATTGCGGGTCGTCGACGCCTCCATCATCCCGGAGCTTCCGTCGACGGTCACGAACCTCACCACGATTATGCTCGCGGAGCACATCTACAAGCGCGTGTACGTCGGGTGAGCTCCCCATGTCAATGCCTCCCGGAGACATGGAGACAACAGCACTGCCCACGGAAGATGTTGCTCTAGTGCATTTGCGCGATGGCCCGGGTGGTGTCGGCAGTGAAGTCGATAACGGAGTCGGGAAGGCCCAGGGAGTGTGCAGCCGGCTCGGGTGAGGGGTTCGGGTGGACGAAGACCACCGCTTGTTGGCGTTGTAGCTCGGCGTTCGTCAGCTACAACGGGCCCGCCTACCTGACCGACCGACACCAGCTGAGTGCCGACCTGGGCGCGGGCATCGCCGGCATCGATGGCATCGTCGGGCAGTATGCACAGGGGACCGGTCACCGCGATCTGACAAGAGGCGTCCAGGCGAGGTCATCGCGACAAGGCCGGCCGCGCCGTCGACGAACAGATCACTGAAGTTGGGACACGCAACGACGACCGCTTGAGACTGCCCGGGCAAATGCCTCTGATTGGCGGGTTGACCGTCGTTGACCGTGACGCACCGGTGCGTACCGGAAGCTTACGGCTTTTGTTTCTCACGCACGAGGTCGAAAACTCGTCCTTGACCAGCCCTTATGACAAGGCGTCAGAGTATTGTTTCTCACGACAGCCCTCCAGCATGACGAAGCGCGGCAAAATAGGCCCTCTCACCTGGTCTTTTGGCTGGCGGGGCAGGACTCGAACCTGCAACCTCCTGATCCAAAGTCAGGCGTTCTGCCTGTTGAACTACCCGCCATGGGTGTCAGGACCAGGCTACCCGCGGGCCTGTCAGCAGCCGCAGAGCCGGCGCGTGAGCCTCACAGGTCCGCGACCGCCGGAATGACCTCACGTCCGATGATCTCCAGCGGGGTGATCCGCCACACGTCGGCCACGGCTCCGTGAGCTACCTGGAGGCCCAGCTGGGCGAGCTCACGCAGTGCATCGACCGTCTCGGCCACTCGTTCGCCGTTGGGTCCCACGTCGAAGCGAAAGACGACCGTCTTCTCGATGTCGTCGTAGGCTCGCCCCTCCCGCTCGCAATGGCCGCGCAGGACGTCCAGCTTGTGCCCGAGATCAGGCCCAGGGAAGAGGTTGCACGCGTCCGCGTAGCGAGCGACGAGGCGCAGGGTCTTCCGCTCACCCGATCCGCCGATGAGGATCGGGGGGCGGGGCTTCGAGAGGGCCTGGGGGACGTTGAGCGTTCGCTCCAAGTGGTAGTGCGTGCCAGTGAACGGGGCGTCATCATCGCTCCACATCTGCCGGCATATCTGCAACGCCTCTTCGAGACGCTCGTACCGCTCGCTGGTTGGCGGGAACGGCAGACCCAGCCCGCGCGCCTCGTCTGCGTTCCAGGCCGCGCCGATGCCGAGCATGGCCCGCCCTCCCGACAGCACGTCGAGCGTCGTCACGATCTTGGCCAGCAGGCCGGGCTCCCGGTAGACGACGGCGCTCACGAGGGTCAGCAGCTTGACCCGGCGGGTGAGGGCGGCGAGGAAGCCGAGTGTCGTATAGGCCTCCAGCATCTCGTGCTCCGGCGGCCCGATATTGCCGATCTGCCACACGTGGTCCATCACGCTCAGGCGGTCGAAGCCGGCGTCATCCGCCGCCTTTGCCACCGCCCCGAGATCGGATTCGAGCCCAGACGGGCCATTCGGCCAGGTGAAGTCCGGGACGTGTAGGCCAAGCTTCACGATGTCTCCTTTTCTCCCCTATTTTCCTCGGGTCCTGATAACCACTAGCGTGCCGCCAGCCATGGGTTCGCTGATCAAGAAGCGCCGCAAACGAATGCGGAAGAAGAAGCACAAGAAGATGCTGAAGGCGACGCGCTGGCAGCGACGCGCCGGGAAGTAGCCGGGACCCCCCGAGCGATCCCCAACCTACCGCCCGCCACGAGGCGCGAGGTCCTTCCCCGACGGGCGGTCGGTACGGACCTCGACGATCCGAGCTATCGCCCCTTGGACTGCGACCGGCGTCCCGGCCCGGATGCCCACGTCTCCGGCTGATCCCTCCACGAACCACGTCGAGCCGCTTCCCGCCAGCACGGGGACGCGCCCCGTGAGCTCGCCGAGGGCGTCCCGCCAGCGGGCCAGGCGGGGCTCGACGGCCAGGGCCGGCGCCTCCAGGTCGTTGGGCCCATCCGCCGCCGGCCCGCCCAGCTCGTCCCACGCCCGGTACACCGCCGCCGTCGAGACGCCGAACGGCGGCGTCAGAAGCACGAAGGCGCAGTCCTCGAACTCCATCGGCTCGACCACCTCCCCCACCCCGGACACGAGCGCGCGCCCGCCGACCACACAGAACGGCACGTCTGCCCCGAGCGCGCACGCCAGCGCCGGATCCGACACCCCGGCCCACCGCAACACAGCGGCGGCGTCAGCCGACCCCCCTCCAAGACCGGCTCCGGCCGGTATCCGCTTCTCCAAGCGCACGTGCGCCCTCCGCCCCACCGCGGCAAGGGCCCGGCGCACGAGGTTGGTCTCATCTTCCGGAACCGAAGAGCCCCCTGACGGGCCCACCATCTCGAGCCCGTCACCGGGCCCGAACGCGAGCGTGTCGGCCAGGTCCAGGGTGACCATCTCCGCCTCGATCAGGTGAAACCCGTCGCCCCGAACGCCGACGACCCGAAGCGAGCGAGTCAGCTTGGCGAGGGCGCGCTGCATGCGGCCAGCCTTCCCCACGCCGCGACGTCGAGATCCTCCGCCCTGGCCTCGGGCCGGATGCCGGCGCGCTCGAACACGGCCGCGTCGACAAGGCCGGCCAGGGAGCGCCGCAGCATCTTGCGCCGCTGCCCGAAGCCCGCCCGCACGAGTGCGAACAGCCGCTCGGGCGCCACGACGCCAGGATCAACCGCGGGCAAGGAACGGCGCTCGATCGACACCAGCACCGACTCCACCTTCGGGCGCGGCACGAACACCGTCGGCGGCACCCGGCCCAGGACTGCGGCCGTGGCCCAGTACCCAACCTTCACCGAGACCGCACCGTAGGCGGGGTCGCCGACCGCCGCGGCCAGACGCTCTCCCACCTCGCGTTGGACCATCACCACCATGCGCGTGATAGCCGGCACCTCGTCGAGGAGCCTCGCGACCAGCGGAGTGGCGACGTTGTAGGGAAGGTTGGCGACCAGCACCCAGCTCTCCGACCCGAGCACCGTGGCCCAGTCGAGCCTCATGGCATCCGCCTCGACCACCCGGACCCCGGCAGGCTCGGCGACCGACCGCAGAACCGAGACCAGCCCGGCATCGACCTCGACGGCGGTCACCTCGGCGCCCGTCTCGACCAAGGCAAGCGTCAGCGAGCCCAGACCGGCGCCCACCTCGATCACCCGGTCGCCGGGGCCGATGCCTGCCAGCCGGGCGACCCGCCTGACCGTGTTGGCGTCGGCCACGAAGTTCTGGCCCAGGGCCCGGCGCGGACGCAGCTGGTGACGAGCGAGCAGATCGAGCACCTCCGACCGGCCCAGCGTCACGGCAGGCCGAACGCCGCCGCCGTCGCCGCCCACGACGACGCGGCCACATCCTCGACAGCCTCCCCACGCACTTCGGCCACAGCGGCGCCCACCAATGCCACAAAGGCCGGCTCGTTGGGGCGGCCGCGATGCGGAACGGGCGCCAAGAAGGGCGAGTCCGTCTCCACCAGCAACCGCTCGGCCGGACACAGCGTCGCCGCCTCCCGGACGTCGCCGGCGCCCTTGAACGTCACGATCCCGCTGAAGGACAAGAAGGCGCCGAGCTCGAGGCACTGCCGCGCCTCGGACGCACCCCCGGTGAAGCAGTGGAACACGGTTCGCTCGGGCACGCCTTCGGACTCGAGGATGGCGAGCGTGTCGTCCCAAGCCTCCCGGCTGTGCACGACGAGCGCCAGACCGTGCCGATGGGCGAGGGCGACCTGGGCGGCGAAGGCCTCACGTTGGGTCGCCCGCAGTGAGTGGTCGTAGTGGTAGTCCAACCCGCACTCGCCCACGGCCACGAGCGAGGAGTCATCGGAGCCGACCACCTCGTCCAAGAGCGCGGTCACACCTTCCACGCCCTGCTTGGCGTCGTGGGGATGCAGACCAACGGTGGCCCACAGCTCGCCGCCGGCCAACGCCAGCGCCCGGCGCGACTGTGCGGCGTCGGTCCCGACACAGACGAGGCGGGTCACGCCGGCGGCACGCGCCCGGAGCACCGCCTCCTCGGGGTCGGCCGCGTCCTGAAGGTGGCAGTGGCTGTCAGTCCACCGCTCTGGGCCGGCCTCCCGGGCCGGCTCTACCGGCGGGCTCACCCGGCTGCTCCCTCGCTCAGGCCTTGCGCCGAGGAAAGAGCGGCGCTGCCCGCTCCACTGACCGCCCGGCGGGATAGCCGCCCCACGCCGCGGCCTCCGGCAGGCGGGCGTCGGCCGGCGACCCGGTGAGACCGATACGTCGCCACAGCTCCGAGCAGGCGGCCGGCATCGCGGGCCAGGTCAGCAGGGCGACGATACGCAGCGCCTCCAGGGCATCGCCGAGGACGGCACTCACCTGCGGTCCGGGATCCTGCTTCCAGGGCTCCGCGGCCTCCAGCGACGCGTTGGTCTCGTGGATGAGCCTCCAGGCCGCCTCGAGTGCGTCGTGCGGCGCGAAGCGCTCCCACGCGTCCGCCGCCGCCTGCACCACCTCGCCGGCGACGACCGCCAGCGGAGAGTCGGCTCGGGGAGCCGGCCCGACGCCGTCGCACTTGCTGGCCACCACGGTCGTGACCCGCGACGCCAGGTTGCCGAGGTTGTTGGCGAGGTCAGCGTTGTACCGGGCCACGATGCGCTCGTAGGAGAAATCCCCGTCGGGGCCGAGGGCCACGTCCCGGAGCAGGTGGTACCGGAGCGCATCGACACCGAAGTCCGCGACCAGGTCGGCGGGGGCGATCTGATTGGCGCTGGTCTTCGACATCTTCTCGCCGCCGACGAGCAGCCACCCATGCACGAAGAAGTGGGCCGGCGGATCGATACCGGCCGCCATGCACATCGCGGGCCACCACACGCAGTGGAACCGGATGATCTCCTTGCCGATCAGGTGATGCACCGCCGGCCACCACGAGGCGAACCGATCGGGGTCCTCGCCGTAGCCGATGGCGGTGATGTAGTTGATGAGCGCGTCATACCAGACGTAGAAGACGTGGCGTTCGTCCCACGGCACCGGCACTCCCCACTTGAGCGACGTCCGGGTGATGGAGATGTCCTGGAGGCCCTGGCGGATGAAGCCAAGGGCCTCGTTGCGCTTGGACTCGGGCTGCACCGCGTCGGGGTTCGCCTCGTACCAGTCGAGGAGCGCCTGCTGGAAACTGCTGAGCTTGAAGAAGTAGTTCTCCTCCTTCACCAGCTCGACCGGCCGGCCGTGGATGGGGCACATGCCGTCGACGAGCTCGTCCTCGGTGTAGTAGGCCTCGCAGCTGACGCAGTACAGCCCCTCGTACGTGCCGAGCTCGATGTGGCCGTTGTCCTTGACCGCCTGAAGGAACCGCTGCACCGCCAGATGGTGACGAGGCTCGCTGGTCCGGATGAAGTCGTCATAGGAGATATCCAGCTGCCGCCAGGCCTCGACGAACCGCACGCTCGTGAGGTCGGCCCACTCCTTGGGGCTCACACCGTTGGCCTCGGCCGCTTGGGCAACCTTGAGACCGTGCTCGTCGGTGCCGGTAAGGAAGAAGACATCGTCGCCGAGCAGGCGATGCCAGCGAGCCAGGGCATCGGCGATCACCGTGGTGTAGGCGTGGCCGATATGGGGAGCGTCGTTGACGTAGTAGATGGGAGTCGTCAGGAAGAAGCGGGCCACTGCCCACTCACAGTACCGACGACCTCCCGAAGGGCCGGCGCGGATTTGGTCAGGAACGTAGGCGCAGGGCGGCGTCGTACACGCGCCGCTTGGGGACCTTGAGCTCCCCCGCCACCTCGGCGACCGCCTCCTTGGCGGTCTGCCCGGAGCTGAGCCGAGCTTGGAGGGCGGCCTCGACCTCGGCCTCGCCTGGCACGCACACCGGCGCTCCGGCCATCACCAGCACGTGCTCACCGCGGGGCGGGGCGGCCCGGGCCCGGTCAACGGCGCCGGCCAGGGTCCCCCGCCACACCTCCTCGTGGAGCTTGGTCAGCTCCCGGATCACGGCGACCTGGCGCAGCGGGCCGCAGCGGTCGACGAGGTCCTCCAGGGTGGTGGCCAGCCGGTGGGGAGCCTCGTAGAGGATCACCGTGCGTTGCTCTCCCGCCAGACCAGCCAGCCGCTCGGACCGATCGCCGCCTTTGCGGGGTAGGAATCCTTCGAAGACGAACCTCGCGGTCGACAGCCCGCTGACCACCAACGCGGCCACGAGCGCAGAAGGACCCGGCACGACCGTCACCTCGCCGCCCGCGGCGGCCACCGCAGCCGCCAGGCGCCCGCCCGGATCCGAGATCCCGGGCGTCCCGGCGTCGGTGACGACGGCGACATTTCGCCCCCGATCGAGCAGCGTCAGGATGGAGCGGGTCTGCGACGCCTCGTTGTGGTCGTGCACGGCGAGCAGGCGCTTGTCGGTGATGCCGGCATGCGCCAGGAGGCGCCCCGTCTTGCGAGTGTCCTCGCAGGCGATCACGTCCGCGTTCCGGAGCGCATCCACGGCCCGGGGCGACAGGTCGCCGAGGTTGCCGATCGGGGTGGCGACGAGGACCAGGGCGCCCCCGGCGCCGGACCCGTCGCGGGTGGCGCCGGCGAGGGTCAACCCTTGATCTCCAGCTCGTCCCCGATGCGCAGGTTCCAGCGGTCGAACGCCCCCGCCTCGGCCTCGAGGACCGACCGGGCCCGGACCCGGGGAAGACAGACCCGATTGCGCTCCAGGCACCTCGTGGTGATCACCACGAGATGGGCGTCGCAGAACGCCGCGTCGATCGGAAAGCGCATCCCGATGGTGTGGACCGAGTGGGCCGGGCGCAGCAGCAGCGCCCCGTCGATGCCGTCTCGGCCGAGCAGGCCCCGGACGCGGTCGGCGAAGGAGTCGGCCACCTCGAGCGTGGCCAGGACCTCGCCCTCACGCAGGAGCCATGGCACCCGATGCGCTCCTCCTCACACGTTGAACCGGATCTCGAGCACGTCCCCGTCGGCCACCTCGTAGTCCTTTCCTTCGACCCGGAGACGACCGGCGCTCTTGGCCGCGTTCCACGAACCCAGCTCGACCAGCTCGTCCCAACGGATCACCTCGGCGCGGATGAAGCCCCGCTGAAGGTCGGAATGGATCACCCCGGCGCACTCGGGCGCTCGGGCACCGGCTCGGAACGTCCACGCACGAGACTCGTCGTCGCCCGTGGTCAGGAACGTTCGCCGCCCGAGCAGGTGGTGGGCGGCTCGGGCCACCCGGGGAAGGGCGCCCTCACCGAGACCCAGGCCCTCGAGCAGCTCGGTGCGCTCGGCCGGATCCAGGCGGGCCGCCTCGGCCTCGAGCTGCACGCTCACACCCAGCACCTCGCCGCTACGCGCCGGCGGTCGGTTCCCCGACCAGCCCCCCGGGCTGGCCTCCGCCCCCGCGGCCATCTCGGTGGCGACCCGCTTCACCAGCTCGTCGGAGTCACCCACCTGGTCCTCGCCCAGGTTCACGACGGCCAGCACCGGCTTGTTGGTCAGCAGGAACGCCGGACCCAGGGCCGCCCGCTGCTCGGCGTCGAGCGCGGAGCGGTAGACGGGCACGCCCGCCTGGAGGGACTCGAGGGCGGCCTCCAGGGCGGCGAGCTCGCCGGCCGTCGAGGGATCGGTGCGGGCGACCTTGCGGCGCTTGTCGATCTGGCCCTCCACCGTGGCCAGGTCGGCCAGCACGAGCTCCAGCTCCAGCACGCCCAGGGCGCCGACCGGGTCGGAGTCGCCCACCACCCCCGGGTCCTCGAACGCCCGCAGCACGAGGCACAGGGCGTCGACCTCGCGGATGCCGGCGAGGAAGCGGTTGCCCAAACCCTCGCCGGTCGCCGCCCCCGCAACCAGGCCGGCGATGTCGACGACCTCGACCGTGGTGTGGACGATCTTGCGGCTCTTGCTGATCCTGGCCAGCTCCTCCACGCGCGAATCGGGCACCTGGGCCACGCCGACCGTGGTCTGGGTCGTGGAGAACGGATGGGGCGCCACGGCGGCGCTTCCCCCGGTCAGCGCGTTGAACAGCGCCGATTTGCCGGAGTTGGGTAGACCGACCAGACCGAGGCGCTCCACCGCGCCGAGGCTACTCCGCTCGACTAGTGTTGCCGGGGTCGTGTCCAAGAAGACTGTCAAGCGCCGGACGACGCGCAAGAAGAAGGCCAACCACGGCAAGCGGCCCAACGCCGGACGGGGCTGAGACGCCCCGCGGGCTGGGCGCGGTTCGCTAGGGCGCCCAGGCCACGCCGAGCTCGGCGAGAGTGGACGCCAGCACCGAGGGCAGGTCCGACATGATGCCGTCGATCCCGAGGGCGGCCAGCCGCACCATCTCGGACGGGTCATCGATCGTCCACACGTGAACGGCGGCGCCGGCGGCATGGGCTGACCGGACGAACGGCTCGTCGACGACGGTCGCGCCTTCGAACTCGGCCGGCACCTGGATGGCGGCGTGCGCGATCGGTGGCGAGGCGACGCCGTCCTGCACCGCTCGCCAGAACCCCGCCACGGCGAGGAGCCCGGCTGCGGTCGCGATCTGGGGAGCCGCCGCCGAGAACGCCACCAAGGCCGCGTCATGGAACGATGTGACGATGACGTCGTCGGAGCGGTCGTGGTCCATGAGCATGCGAGCCAGGGCGTCCTCGTAGGGCTCCACGCTCGGTGCCGTCTGCTTGATGTCGATGTTGAGCAGCACCCCCGGGAACGCCTCCAGCACCTCCCTCAGGGTGGGGATCCGCAGCTCGACGTCGTCGGGGGCGCGACCACGGAGGGGGTAGTCGTCGGGCGGTCGACCCGGCGCCACCTCGTGGCCGGGCACGAACCAATGGGCGGCGTCGAGCGCCTGGACCTCGGCCAGCGTCATTGAGCTGATGGCGCCCGACCCGTTCGTGGTGCGGTCCACGGTCGGGTCGTGTGAGACGACCAGGTGGCCATCGGCCGTCGGGTGCACGTCCATCTCGAGCGCCGTGGCACCGGCTGCGAGCGCCCGGCGCATGGCCAGGATGGTGTTGGAGGGCCACTCGCGGGCCCCGCCCCGGTGGGCGTAGGCGAGCACTCGCCGTTCCAGCCACGGGTTGCCCACGCTCCGACCGTACCCCACCCCTGCTCGCCTGCTCCCCGGCTGTCCGGCCCGATAGCCTCGTCCTCGGCATGCTGGATCACGTATTTCTCGATGTCATCGCGGCCATGCGCACGAGCTTCTCCGAGGCGCTGCTGGAGCGGCAGGCCGTCGAAGAGCGGTTCCAGGTCGACGTGCTGCTCGGCGACCTGTCGTGGGAGACGTCCTACAGCCTGCCGGGCGAGGGCACCCTGCCGCGGGTGAGGGCCGACATCAGCCTGGACTGGCCCACGTGGAGCCAGAGCGCCTACCGCTCCTGGTCGATCGGCGAGCCGCCGGACGACCAGCCCGAGATGCTGGTGGAGATCGCGCTGCGCATCCAGCGCCTGGCCACGGCGCCCGAGCCGGCGACGGTCGTCGCCGCCCTGCCCCGCGAGGGCCCGGCCATGGGCACCGACGTCCTGGACCGCTGCGGCCTGACGGTCGAGCAGGCGTTCGACCGCAACAACGACCAGCCCCGCGCCGCGGTGGAGATCTCCTACGAGGGGACGTACCGCCTCGACGAGACCGTGCTCGAGGACCCGTCGTCCCTCGACACCCACGTGGGCGCCCTGGCCCGGTGGGTGTCCTCGACTCTGGTCCGCCTGGGCGACCTGGAGCTGAGCTTCCTGCCGCCCGGCCAGATCGGCGACGAAGCCGACCACTGACCTCAGGGCAGCAGGCCGGCCTCCTGAGCCAGCGGACGCAGCGGCACCTCGGGACGAGCGCCGAGATGGCTGATGATCTCGCTCGCCGCCAGGCTCCCTAGCCGGGCGCACGTCGCCAGGCCCACGCCATGGGTCAGGCCATGGAGGAAGCCGGCGGCGTACAGGTCCCCGGCCCCCGTGACATCGACCACCTTCTCGACAGGACGGGCCTCGACGTCGGCGCGCTCGTCGTCCTTCACGACCGTCGATCCGTTCGCTCCCCTCGTCAGGGCGGCGAGGATCCCGAGAGGACGGATCGCCTCCGCTGCCCCCTCGATGTCGTCCACGCCCAGCAGCAGAGTGATCTCGGCCTCGTTGGCGAACAGCATGTCGACCTGGTTTCCGAGGAGCTTGCGGAACGCCTCGCCGTGGCGCTCGACGCAGAACGGGTCCGACAGGCTGAGGGCGATCAGGCCTCCCGACCGGTGGACCCGGGCCATGACCTCGCCGAGCGTCGCCTCGGCGTCGGGCAGGTCCCACAGATAGCCCTCGAGGTAGGTGACTCGGGCTCGCCGCAGCTGCTCCGTGTCGACGTCCTCGGTCCGCAGCTGGGCCGCCGCCCCCAGGTAGGTGCACATGGTGCGCTCGGCGTCCGGAGTCACGATCGACAGGCACCGTCCCGTCATGGCCCCGTCGCCCGCCACCGGAGTGGCGTAGTCGACACCGGCCGCCTTGATGTCGGCCTCGAACAGCCGACCCAGGCGGTCGTCGGCCACCTTGCCGACGAAGGCGGTCCGGCTCCCGAGGCTGGCTGCGCCGACGGCCGTGTTGGCGGCGGAGCCGCCGGCCACCTCGACGATCGGCTGGGCGGCGGCGTAAAGGCGCTCCGCCTCGGCCAGGTCCACCAGTGCGGTCGTGCCTTTGACGAGTCCCAGCTCCGTCACCATGTCCTCGTCCACAGGCGCCAGCACGTCGACGAGGGCGTTGCCTATGGTCGCGATGTCGAAGGCGCTTCCAGTGGAGTCGGGGCGGGCGGGCACCCGGCGACCCTAGCCTGAGCGGCTCGGGCCCCGGACTGCTCGGCCGCCGATCCGGCCGGCTGCCACTAGCCTCCCGCTGTGACCCAGCAGACCTCGGAAGAGCGGGAGACGTCCCACCGCCTCCCCCGCAACGTCGAGCCCCGTCGCTACGAGCTCGTCATCTCCCCCGACCTCGACCGCGCCACGTTCAGAGGCGAGGAACAGGTGCAGGTGGTCGTCCACGAGGCCACCTCGCAGATCATTCTCAACGCCCTGGAGCTCGCCATCGAGTCGGCCGATCTGGTCAGCGATACCGGATCGGTGCTGTCCGGGCGTGTCGAGCTGGAGGAGGAGTCCGGGCGCGCCGCGATCGCTCTGTCGGCCGAGGCGACGCCGGGCCCGTGGACGCTGCGGACCAGGTTCTCGGGGACGATCAACGACAAGCTGCGGGGCTTCTACCGCAGCACCTTCGAGCTCGACGGGACATCGCGCGTCATCGCCACGACACAGTTCGAGGCGACCGACGCTCGCCGCGCCTTTCCGTGCTGGGACGAGCCCGATCGCAAGGCCGTCTTCTCGATCAGCCTCGACGCCGACGGCGGTCTGACCGCCATCTCCAACACGGCCCCGGTCGAGGAGACCGACCTCGGCGACGGGCGGCGCAGGGTGCGCTTCGCCGACACCATGCCCATGTCCACCTACCTGGTGGCCTTCGTGGTCGGCCCACTCGACCTGACAGACCCGGTCGACGTCGACGGCGTCCCCCTCCGCATCGCCTACGTGCCGGGAAAGGACCACCTCACGGGATTCGCGCTCGAGGTCGGCGCCCACGCGCTGCGGTTCTTCTCGGGATGGTTCGGGATCCCGTACCCGAGCGACAAGCTGGACCTGATCGCCCTACCCGACTTCGCCTTCGGCGCCATGGAGAACCTGGGGGCGGTGACGTTCCGGGAGTCGGTCCTGCTGATCGACCCGTCTGCCGCCTCGCGGGTCGAGCTGGAGCGGGTCGCGGACGTGATCTCCCACGAGATCGCCCACATGTGGTTCGGCGACCTGGTGACCATGAGGTGGTGGAACGGCCTCTGGCTCAACGAGGCCTTCGCCACGTTCATGGAGATGCTGTGCGTCGACGATTTTCGTCCCGATTGGCACCGGTGGGTGACCTTCGGGCTGTCGAGAGCGGCAGCGATGCGCACCGACGGCCTTCCCTCGACGCGTCCGATCGAGTTCCCGGTCGCACGCCCGGAAGAGGCCGAGGGCATGTTCGACATCCTCACCTACGAGAAGGGCGCCGGCGTGCTGCGCATGCTGGAGCGCTACCTCGGCGCGGAGCCCTTCCGATCGGGCATCGGTCGCTATCTGGCCGACCACAGCCACGGCAACGCCGAGACGACCGACCTGTGGGACGCCATCGAGGCGGCCAGCGGTGAGCCGGCGCGCACGACGATGGACTCCTGGATCTTCCAGGGCGGCCACCCCGTGGTGACCGTCACCCCGAGTGACGGGGACCAGGCCCTCGTGTTGGACCAGCGCCCATTTCGCTACCTCCCTGACCGGGCGGGCACCGACGCCATCGGCTCGGGCTGGCGGGTCCCGGTCCTGCTCCGGGCGGGCGTGAACGGCGAGGTCGAGCACCAGCGCGTCCTGCTCGACGAGGGCGGCGTCACGGCGTCGTTCTCAGGACCGGTCGAGTGGGTCGTGGCCAACGCCGGTGGCTGGGGGTTCTACCGGGTGCGCTACGGCAGCGACCTGCAGGCCCGGCTCACCGCCGATCTCGGCCGCCTCGACGCCCTCGAGCGCTTCAACCTCGTCAGCGACGCCTGGGCCTCCTCGTTGGCGGGGCTCACCGAGGTGGCGGACTTCGTCGACCTGGCGGGCGGGTTGCGGTCCGAGCGCGACCCTGACGTATGGGCTGTGGTCGTGGCGGCTCTCGGCTTCCTCGATCGGGTGGTGACCGACGAGGAGCGGGCGAAATCGGAGGCCTTCGTGCGCTTCCTGCTGACGCCCGCGTTCAGGTCGGTCGGTTGGGAGCGAAAGCCGGGCGAGGGCGAGCGCACCGGCACTCTCAGGTCCACCCTGCTGGAGGCCCTCGGGACGATCGGCGGGGACTTCGAGGTGCGCGAGCGGTCGGCACGGCTGCACGCAGACTTCCTGGCCGACAAGGCTCCCCTCGACCCCGAGCTGGCGGGAGCGATCGTGTCCGTGGTGGCGTCCACTGGTGGCGCGGCCGAGTACGACGCCTTCCTGGATCGCTTTCGCCATCCCCGCACGCCCCAGGAAGAGCTGCGGTACATGTACGCCCTGGCCCGGTTCGAGGAAGCCGACCTGGTGGCTCGGACCCTCGAGCTCTCACGGTCCGAGGTGCGTACCCAGAACGCCCCGTTCCTCATCCAGATCCTGCTGGGGAACCGGACGGGCGGCCCGCAGGCGTGGGCCTTCGTGAAGGAGCGGTGGGAGGAGCTGCTGGCGCGCCTTCCGGACAACACGATCCCGCGCATGGTGGAAGGAGTCAGCGCCCTCTGGCGGCCGCCGGAGCTGGCCGCCGACGTGCATGCCTTCTTCGCCGCCCACCCGTTGCGGAGCGGGCAGCGGACCCTCCAGCAGACGCTCGAACGGCTCGACGTCAACCAGGCGTTCGCGGCCCGGGAGGCGCCTGGTCTCGGCGGCCTCCTCGATCTCGCCCGCCAGGCAGGGCCGGCGACGTGACCGTCACCGTCGCGGGCGGACAGGGTTTCTACGGCGACCACGTCGGGTCCACCCGCACGCTGCTCGAGGCTGGCGTCGACTACCTCTGCCTCGAAGCGCTGGCCGAGCTCACCATGGCCATCCTCCAGAAGGACCGCCAGCGCGACGAGGCCCTCGGCTACACGCGGGACCTCCCGGCCTACCTGTCCATCGCGCTCCCTTACGTCGCCGACCGGCGGACCAAGGTCATCACCAACGCCGGCGGCATCAACCCCGTCGGTGCCGGTCGGGCTGCGGTCGAGACCGCCAAGCGTCTCGGGATCAGCGGCATCCGCATCGCCACCGTGGTCGGGGACGACCTCACGGGCCGGGTCAAGGATCTCCTTGGGTCGGGCACCTCGCTGGCCAACGCCGAGACGGGCGAGCCGTGGTCGGCCTTTCCGGGCGACCTGCTGTTCGCCAGCGCCTACCTCGGTGCGGGGCCCATCGTGTCGGCCCTGGAGCAGGGTGCCGACGTGGTCATCACCGGCCGCAGCGCGGATCCGTCGCTGTTCCTGGCTCCCCTCGTGTACGAGCACGGCTGGGCCGACGACGACTGGGACCGGTTGGCTGCCGGCATCGTCGTCGGCCACCTGTGCGAGTGCTCCGGGCAGTCGACGGGCGGCAATCTCTCCGGGGAGTGGTGGACGGTACCGGAGCCCTGGAATTTCGCCTACCCGATCGCCGAGTGCGAAGCCGACGGGACCGCGGTGCTGACCAAAGCGAACGGCACGGGTGGGCGCGTCGACTTCGACACGGTGCGCCATCAGCTGCTGTACGAAGTGCACGACCCGGCCGCCTACCTGACGCCCGACGTCGTCGCCGACTTCACCTCGGTGACGGTCGACGACCTGGGACGCGACCGCGTCCGTCTGTCCGGCGTCCGGGGCTCGGCCGCGACTCCCACCTACAAGGTGCTGTTCACCTATCCCTACGGATGGAGCGGGGAGAGCCGAGTGGCCTTCTCGTGGCCCGACGCCTATGCCAAGGCTCGGGCGGCGGCGGCGATCTTCCGCCGGCGGGTGGAGCTGGCGGGTCACGTCGTCGACGACTGGCTCGAGGAGTACTGGGGCGTCAACGCGCTGCATGGCCCGACCGTCCCGCTCGACGGGGCGGACGAGGCGCCTGAGGTGATCGTGCGCCTGGCCTGGCGCTGTGGGGACCAGGCGACGGCGGCGCGGGTCGCCCGGGAGATGGCTCCCATGGCGCTGTCGGCGCCCCCCTGGGGTCTCGCCGGCACCGGCCGGGGCATGGGAGGCGGATCGTCCCAGCTGATGGGATTGTGGCCCGCGTTGGTCGACAAGGCCGCCGTGGATCCCGGCGTCGCCGTCGAGATGGTCGAGGTGTGACGGTCGCCCGTGGCTGACGTTGGCCGCATCCAGCTGCGCGACCTCTGCGGCACCCGGGCCGGGGACAAGGGGGACATCTCCAACGTCGCCCTGTTCGCCTACGACGAGGCGGGTTACGACGCGATCCGCGCCGCGGTGACGGCGGATCGGGTCAAGCGCCATTTCGGCCCGATGGTGCTCGGCCAGGTGCGCCGGTACGAGGCGGCGAACGTGCTCGCCCTCAACTTCGTCATGGAGCGCGCCCTGGGCGGTGGCGGCCCCCGCTCGCTCCGCTCCGACAACCTGGGCAAGACCCTGGGTGGCGCCTTGCTGCGGATGGAGATCGAGGTGCCGGCTGAGGTGGCGGCAGGCGCGCCGCGGCGACGGCCGGTCGTTCCCTAGGCAGCGACGGCGCCTAGTCGCGCGAGGTGCCGTCCAGGCGCTCGATCCTCGCCCGCACCTGGGCCAGTCGCTCGGCCGCCAGCCGGTGGATCGCGCCGGCTCGCTCGTAGAGCTCGGACGCCTCCTCGATGCCAACCTCACCGGAGGCGATCCGCCGGGTGAGGTCCTCGAGCTTCTCCACCAGCTCCTCGTAGGTGAGGGCAGCGAGATCGTCGGTATGGGTCACGGGGCGTCACTGTCGCTCGGCGTGTCGCTGACGGTGGCCCGGATGCCGCCCCGTGCGACAGCGAGGTCGAGCTCCTCGCCGGGGGTGACCTGGGCGGGGCTGCGCACGACGCTGCCGTCGGCGGTGCGCACGATGGCGTAGCCCCGAGACAGCACCCGCGTGGGATCAAGTGCGTCGAGGGTGCGGCGGCGGCCGGAGAGGTCCCCATCGAGGGCGGCCAGCCGACGCGCCAACGGGGAGCGCCAGTCGACCGACGCCAACCGCAGAGCGGCATCCGCAACCCGGCGGCCCAGGTCGACGAGCTGCAGACGGCCGTCGGCCCGGTCCAGCCGCTCCACCGCGGTCGTCACGCCCGAGCGCAGCGCGGCGGGTAGGTCGACCGCATCGAGACGATCGCCACCCACCGCGAGCACTTGGGCGCACGAGGCGTGCACCGATTCCAGCAGCCGGTCGAGGTGCGCCCGCAGCGCGACCGCGTCGGGCACCACTGCCGTGGCGGCGAGCGACGGCGTGCCGCAGCGCCAGTCGGCCACCTCGTCACACAGGGGGCGATCGCGGTCGTGGCCGATGGCGGACACGACCGGCGTCGTCGAGGCGCAGATCGCCCGGCACAGCTCTTCGTCGCTGAACGGAAGCAGCGACGCCGGATCGCCGCCACCCCGAGCGAGGATGACGACCTCGACGGTGGGCGTCGCGTCGAAGGCCTGCAACGCGCCGACGACCGCCTCCGCAGCGCCGGGTCCCGATACCGCCACTTCGTCGAACTCGACCGGGTAGCCGGGGAAGCGGGCGGCGACCACCGACTCGATGTCGGCGCGGACGGCGGCGTCGGCACCGCACACGACACCGACGGCGGCCGGCAACAACGGCAGGGGCCGACGGGCCCGATCGAGCAGGCCCTCAGCCGTCAGTCGCCGGCGTACGTCGGCGATGGCCGCCAGGATCGCCCCCTCGCCGACCGGCGTCACCTCGTCGGCGAACAGCTGCAGCAGCCCCCGCTCGTTGACATAGCCGAGCGTGCCGGTCACGCACACCCGCTCGCCGTGGACCGTGCGGCACCGGCCGAGGCGGGCCCGCGGGCACACCACCGTGATCTGGGCGGCTCGGTCCCGGAGGGTGAAGTACACGGCGCCAGAGCGCGACGTGCCCGGCTGGACGACCTCTCCCTCGACCGCGACCTGGCCCACGGTCGCCACCGACCGGGCGATCTCCGAGCTCAGGCGGACGAGGCTGAGACGCCTGACGGCGGGGGCTCGCTCGGCGGGGAACATCTCCATGCAGCCGCCAATGGTAAAGGGTGGCTCTGTCAACCGGCCTTGATGATGGCCCGGCGGGCCTGACTGCCAGCTCGCAGCGAGCAGGAGCGATGATGGGCCGTGCCGATCCGCCGCGCCCTCGCCGCCATCCGTGCCGGCCCCCGCTCCACCATCGTCGTCGTCGCCAGCGGCGCCGTGCTGCTCGCCGGCTGCAGCTCGACCCCCCGGGCCGCGGCACCGTCCCCGACCCTCGCCCGCCCGGCGCCGACGCTGGCGCCGGGCAACTGGCCGACGTACCACCATGACGCGCGGCGCGCCGGCGTCGATCCTGGCGCCCCGGCCTTCGCCACTCCGGCGCGCCGGTGGTCCACCCCGGTCTCGGGCGACGTGTACGCCGAGCCCCTCTCGGTGGGTGACCGGGTCGTGGTCGCGACCGAGCACGACACGGTCCTCGCCGTGCAGGCCGGCACCGGCCGGGTGCTGTGGTCCACCACGTTGGGACAGCCCATGGCCGGCAGCGACCTCCCATGCGGGAACATCGACCCCAGCGGCATCACCGGGACGCCCGTCGTGGACTCCTCAACCGGGACCGTGTGGGTCGTGGCCTTCGTTCGCCCGGGCCGGCACGTGCTGGCCGCGCTCGACCTGTCGAATGGGGCCGTCCGCTCCCGGACGGCCGTCGACCCCCAGGGCGCCGACCCGCGCGTCGAGCAACAGCGGGGCGCGCTCACGCTGTCGGCCGGGCGCGTCTACGTGCCATTCGGCGGGCTGTTCGGAGACTGTGGCGCCTACCACGGCTACCTGGTCGGGGCGGACGCCCGAACGCCCACCAATCCCCTGCTCGTGTACCAGGTCCCGTCCCAGCGCCAGGGTGCCATCTGGGCGCCGCCGGGTGCGGCGGTGGCACCCGACGGCACCCTCCTGGTTGCCACCGGGAACGGCAGCGCCACCACGGGCTACGACGGGGGCAACTCGGTGATCCGGCTGTCGCCCGATCTCCACCAGCTCGACTCGTTCACACCAATCAACTCGCCACAGCTCAACGCGGAGGACACAGACCTGGGCTCCACCGCCCCGCTCCAGGTGGGCGGGGGCCTCGTCTTCCAGATCGGCAAGGCCGGCGTCGGCTACCTGCTACGTGCCGACCACCTCGGGGGGATCGGCGGACAGGCGTACTCGGGTCAAGTCTGCGGCAGCGCCCTCGGGGCGACGACATACAGCGCGCCGCTGATCGTGGTGTCGTGCGAGGACGGGCTGGTCGCTCTCCGCCTCGACAGCGGCGGGCAACCCAGCTTCAGCGTTGCCTGGAGGGTCGCCTCCCTCACCACCGGACCGGCGATCGTGGCCGGCGCCACGCTCTGGGCGCTGGACCGCAACCCGGGCGACGCCGTCGCGCTGGACTTCGCCACAGGCGCGGTCCGAGCGCGCGTCCACGTCGGGGGGGTCAATCACTTCGCCACGCCGGGCAGCGGCGGTGGACAGCTCTACGTCGCCGCCGGAGGTCAGCTGGTGGCCCTGGCCGAGTGAGCCTCGCCGGGCGGGCGCCGGGATGGACGCGGTTCTCCCGCTCCCGACAAGCTGAGCCCGATGGCACCGAGCATGCCGGACGACCTGCTGGCCCTGGCCCGGGCGGCCAAGGGCTTCATGCCCGACGGCGAGGGTCTCGAGCTCTTCCACATGGGCGTGAGCGCCGCGGGTTCCGGGCTTGGCCCCCTGCTGGAGGTCGGTGCCTACTGCGGTAAGTCGAGCATCTATCTGGGCGCCGCCGCCCGCCAAGGGGCGAGCGTGCTGTTCAGCCTCGACCACCACCGCGGCTCGGAGGAGAACCAGGCCGGTTGGGAGCATCACGATCCCACGCTGGTCGACCCCGTTACGGGGCGCATGGACACCCTCCCGACCTGGCGCAGGACACTGGCGGAGGCCGCCCTCGAGCATGAGGTCGTCGCCCTGGTCGGGGACTCCCCGACGATCGCGGCCCACTGGCGCACCCCGCTCTCGCTCGTCTTCATCGACGGCGGCCACGGCGAGGAACCGGCATGGGCCGACTACCGAGGCTGGGTCCCCCACGTGGCCAAAGGCGGCCTGCTCGCCATCCACGACGTGTTCCCGGACCCAGCCGACGGGGGCCGTCCGCCGTTCGAGCTGTGGTCTCGGGCTCTGGCGTCCGGCGCCTTCGCCCAGGAGAGCGAGTGCGGCAGCCTACGGGTTGCGCGTCGGGTCGCCGACGGGATCTGAGAGGTCCAAGCCGGCGGGCAGTCCCTCCCCCCGGAACAGCCCGGCCGTAGAACCCGTCCCCGCCAGCGTGTCGGCCGCCAGCACCACGGCCGCCGACGTGTAGGTGCTGCGCTCCCCGCCCGGAAAGTGCACGTCCTCCGGATAGACGCAGCCAGTCCAGTAGGAGCCGTCGTCGTGGCGGAAGGCCTGCACACAGTCGAACAACCGCAGGGCGTCGTCCCGCAGACCCGATGCATCGAGGGCCATGACGCACTCGGCCGTCTCGGCGGCTGTGACCCAGGGCCGGTCAGAGACACAGCGAACTCCGCGTCCGTCCATCACGAACTGCGCCCACCGCTCGGCCATGCGGGCCCGGGCAGGCCCGCCCACCAGGGCGCCGGAGAGGACCGGGTAGTACCAGTCCATCGCCCAGCGGTCCTTGGGCTCGAAGGCCTCGGGGCAGAAGGCCACGGCGTGCGCGAGTCGCCCGGCCGCCAGCTCCCAGTCCGGCCGCTCCAGACCGAGCTGCTCGGCGGCAGCGACGGCGCACCGAAGGCTGAAGTACACCGATGACGAGCCGGTCAGGAGGGCGTACCGCCCCCGCGTGCCGTCGGGCTCCACCGACCACAGGACCTCCCCGCCCGGCTGCTGGAAACCCAGCACGAACTCGAGGGCGCGCGTCACCACGGGCCAGAGGGACTCGAGGAACCCCCGGTCGCCGGTCTGAAGGAAGTGGTGCCAGGCGCCGACGGCGAGGTAGCTGCAGACGTTGGTATCGCGCCGGGGCTGCTCCACGCCCGCCTCGAGGTAGTACATGCACCACGAGCCGTCGGGATGCTGGGTATCCATCAGCCACTGATAGGCGCGCTCGGCCTCGGCCGTCAGTCCGCCGATCGACAGGGCCATCGCCGCCTCGACGTGGTTCCAGGGGTCGGCGTGGCCGCCGGGAAACCACGGGATCATGCCGTTGGCGAGCTGGACGGCCGCGATGGACTCCGCCGTGGCCACCACGTCTGGCGCGCTCAGGACCCCTGGGACCTCTGGAACCGAGACCGCCCTCATGCCGGGCGGTCCAGGTAGAGGACCAGGCTCTTGCCGAGGAAGGGGTTGAGGAGACGGTCGGCGGCCCTGGTGAGAACGGGCGCCTGCACGATGTCCCACACGAGCAGGCGGTGGTAGGCGCGCACCAGCGGGTGCTGGTCGCGGTCGACACCGACAGCGCACCGGAGCCACCAGTAGGGCGAGTGCAGAGCGTGGGCGTGGTGGGAAGCGCGGAGCTTGAGCCCGACCCGGCGCAGGCGACTGAGCAGGGACGAGCGACGGTAGATGCGCACGTGGCCGCCCTCGACCGAGTGGTACGCCTCCGACAGGACCCAGTTCACGGCCTCGGGGCCGAACCTCGGGACGGTCACAGCGAGCGAACCGCCGGGACGCAGTACCCGGGCGAGCTCGGTCATGGCGACCTGGTCGGCGGGGACGTGCTCGAGCACCTCGGCGGCGATCACGCGGTCGAAGCTGCCGTCGCGAAACGGAATCGCCAGACCGTCGGCACACACCACGGCGCCGCTGCCGTCCGTTCCCACGTCGCCCTGGCCGGTCATCTCGCTCACAAAGGAGGACACGTCCTTCAGCTCGGCCTCGCTGGCGTCGAGCGCCGTGACCCGCGCCCCCCGTCGCATCGCCTCGTAGGCATGGCGGCCGCCGCCGCAGCCGAGGTCGAGCAGCCGCTCGCCCGCGCGCAGGCCCAGCCGGTCGTAGTCGACGGAGAGCACTCAGATGCCGCCGATGCCGTCTCGGGCCGGCCCGGGAGGCCGGCCGGAGAGATCATCCGCAGGCGCGTTCGCGCCCAGGACGGCCCGATACTGCTCGACCGTCGCCCGGGCGGCGGCGGCCCAGGTGAAGCGCTCGAGCACGCGGGCCCGGCCGGCGGCACCGATCCGGGCCCGCAGCCCGGGTTGGTCCAGCGCGGTGCCGATAGCCATGGCCAGCGCGCCGGGATCGCCCGGCGGCACCAGCAGGCCGGTGACACCGTCAGCACCTACCACCTCGGGCAGCGCCCCGCCGGTCGTGGCCACGACCGGCACACCGCACGCCATGGCCTCGATGGCGGGCAGCGAGAAGCCCTCGTAGAGCGAGGGCACGACGGCCACCTCGGCTTCGGCGTACAGCTGCACGAGGCGCTCGTCGCTCACCTTGCTCACGAAGCGCACCGCGTCCTCGAGCCCGAGGCGCTTGATCGTGGCGCCGACCCTGCTGGCGGAGCGGGGCTCGCCGATGACGACCAGATCGGCAGACCGCTCGGTGCGGACCTTGGCCAGGGCCTCGAGCAGGGGGACGAGGCCCTTCAGGGGTACGTCGGCGCTGGCGGTGGTCATCAGGCGGCCGGGCACCCGGGCGACGCCGGGCAGGGGGCGGAAGAGCTCGTCGTCCACGCCGACCGGCACCACGGACACCCGGGACGGCTCGGCACCCATGTGCTCGACGATGTCGGACTTCGACGACGCCGAGACGGTGACGACCCGGGGAAGCTGGCGGGTGACCTCGAGCTGCATCCCGACGAACCCGTACCAGCGCCTCAGGATCAGCCGGCGGCGGAGGCTGTGGGCATGGGCCAGCTCCAGGTCGCGGTCCACCGTGATCGGGTGGTGCACGGTGGCGACGATGGGCCAGCCGTCCTCGATCATCCCCAGCAGGCCCCGGCCCAGGCACTGGTTGTCGTGGACGATGTCGAAGTCGTCCCGACGCCCGGCCAGGACCTTCCGCGCCCGCAAGCTGAAGGTGAGCGGCTCGGGGAACCCGGCGGTGCACATGAGGGCGAACTCGAGCACGTCGATGCGGCTGCGCACCTCGCGGGGATGGGGGATCCGAAAAGGGTCGGGCTGACGGTACAGGTCGAGGCTGGGCACCTCGACGAGCGGCACGCCGTCGTCGAGGATCGGGTACGGGGGCCCGGCGAGCACCTCGACATGGTGGCCGAGGGCGGTCAATTCCCTGGTGAGATACCGGGTGTACACACCTTGGCCCCCCGAATGCGGGTTGCCCCGATAGGCGAGGAACGCGATCCGAAGCCGTCGGGGAGACTCATGCATGACGGGAGAGCCTCTCCTGAGGTGGGGCAACAGCGCAAACAGGGCCGGCGCGTCTCAGTGTCCGAGGCCGAGCTGGATCGTCTTCACCAGCAGGAGGATGACGGCCAGGGCAAGGTAGACCCAGAGCGCGATCATCGCCGCCCGCCGCCCGCGCGACCACACCGGCCGGCCGAGCAGGGCCAGCGGCGGCATGCGCCACGTCTCCCGCCTGGGCGCCTCGGCCGCGGGGGGCGCCGGGCGGCTGGCGCGAGTCCAGAGCGCCGCCAGCCCGCCGGCAGCCAGGCCGACCACCAGCACGGCGCCGAGCACCAGCACCAGCAGGGGCACGTCGATGCCCGGGAAGACCGTGGTCGTCATCAGGGTCAGCGACAGCATCAGGAGCACCGACACGATGACAGTGGCGACGGCGTTGAGCCAAGGGCGATTGACCCACGGCCCCAGGACGTCGCGGTCGTTGCAGAGCAGCAGCAGAAAGACGGTGGCCGACGGAAGCAGCACCCCGGCCAGGGCCTGGACCGACGTGGTGATGAGCCCCAGCGGAGCACCGGGGATGAGCACGATGCTGGCCGCCAACACCACGATGAGGGCGAAGCTGGCGTAGAAGGACTTGGCCTCACGGATGCCGCGGTGGAGCGAGTGGCGCGTGCCGAAGGCGTCGCCGAAGGCGTAGGACGTCGACAGCGTGACCGCCGCCGCGCCGATGATCGAGGCGTTGAGAAGGATGATGGCGAACAGGTCGCCGGCGGTGCGACCGAGCTGTCGGGCCAGGCCGTCGGCCACCCCCAAGGCGTCGCTGAAATGACCAGCGAGAGACGTGTGCTGGAAGGCGAAGGCCGTGGTCACCACCAGGGCCCCGGCGCCGATCACCGTCACGAACGAGCCGATGACCGTGTCGGCCCGCTCGTAGTTGATCCACCGCGGAGTGATGCGCTTGTCGATGATGTTGGACTGCTGGAAGAACAGCTGCCAGGGGGCCACCGTCGTGCCCACGATGGCGATGATGAGCAGCACGGCTCCCGAGCTGATGCCGCCCTGGATCCCCGGGACGAAGGTATCCCGGACAATGGGTCCCGCCTGCGGATGGCTCATCACCAGCAGCGGGATGACGAGGAAGTTCACGAGGACGAACAGCAGCATGAACCGCTCCCAGCGCCGGAAGCTGCCGCTGGCGGTGATGGCGATGAGTGCGACGGCGGCGACAGGCACGGCCGCGTACTTGCTCACCCCGAAGTAGCTGAAAGCCAGGCTGACGCCGATGAACTCGGTCGTGATGGTGAGGAAGTTGAGGAGGAAGAGGTCGCCCACGGAGAAGGCGCCCCAGAACCGGCCGAAGCGCTCGATGATGAGCCGGGCGTGGCCGACGCCAGTGACGGCCCCGAGCCGCACCACCATCTCCTGGTTGACGATCAGGACCGGGATCAACAGCAGGAGCGTCCACAGCAGGCTGGTCCCGTAGTTCTGCCCGGCCTGGGAGTAGGTGGCCACGCCGCCGGCGTCGTTGTCGCCCACCATGACGATGAGGCCGGGTCCGACGATCGCAGCCAGGGTCAGCAGTCGCGCCCGCAGCGACCGGCGTGGCGCGAGGTCCTGCTCTCCGATGGTGCCGAGGGCGCCACGGATCTGACCGGTGTGGGCCTCGTCGAGGACCGGCGAGGCCGTGTGCACCCTTGGGGCGCGGATCTCCTCAGCCATGGCGCAGGTGACCTCCTCCGTCAGGACACGTCGGGCGAACCTCGACGCGCCCACCCTCAGGCCACCCGGCTACGTAGCCGAGCCCTCGCGACCTACGTCAGGTAGCGCGCGCCAAGGCGGTTCGTAACCAACTGTCGGCGTACAGCGCTTGCTCCTCGTCCGGCCCACGACCCAGCGCACCCCACAGGAGTGACGTCCGGTGGGCGCCGGACTCGCCGCGGCCCGAGAGGCCCCGGTGCACCCCTACTCGTCAGAGCTTTGGCACTGCCCAGCGTAAGCCCCAGAAGGGCCAGCCACTTTGGGTCACCCCTTGAGCCGGAGTGACCTGGTCTGACCCGGAGTGTCTCTCGACAGGTGGGGTCAGTGGCCTGTGTCTGAGCAGCCACCTCACCGAACGAGGCGCGACTGGCTTGCTCGTCGAGGATAGCAGCCGCTGCCGCCGAGTCGGCAGGCTCAGTCCGCCGCCGAGAGCCCGAAATCGCCCTTCCAGCCGCTGGGTTGGAGCAGCTCGAGGACGTCGTCCACGGTGATCTGTCCGATCATGTGGCACGAATCGTCGACGACCGGCAACACGCTGAGGTTGTAGTCGGTCATCTTGCGCACGACCTCGTGGACGTCGGCGTCGGGCCGGATCATGACCGGCTCGTGCTCGGCCAGGGCGTCGAGAGGGAGGGACGGGTCCGCTCTCACCAGAGCCGCCAGCGGCGCCAGACCGCAGAGGCACCCCTCGTCGTCGGTGACGTAGACCACCTCGAGAGCGTCGGGTGGGATGTCGGTGGTGCGAACACGATCGAGGGCGACGCCGACCGGTGTCGCGTGGGACACGGCGAGGAAGTCGGGGCTCATGAGGCCGCCGGCGGTCTCGGGGTTGTAGCTGAGCAGTGAGCGCACCTTGCGCTGCAGGTCGGACGGCAGGAGCTCGAGGACCGGCAATCGGCGCTCCTGGTCGAGATTGGTGATGAAGTCGGCGACGTCGTCAGGCGCCATCTTGGCCAGGAGCTCGGCAACCTCGGCGTTCGAGCGGGCCTTCACGAACTCCTGCTGGTGCTCGGGGTCGAGCTCCTCGAAGACGTCCGCCTCCAGCTCCCGGTCCTGCCCGACGGCCTCGATGATCTCCTCGCCCTCGTCGTGAGAGGCCGCCTCGACCAGGTCGGCGATCTGCGCGGGATGAAGGCGGGCCAGCTTGCGATGGGTCAGCCGCAGACGAGCCGTCGGCACGTGACTCACGAAGGGCTCGATGCTGGACCAGTCGAGGATTGGACCGGGCTCGACCCGGCGGCGAAGTGGACGAGGCAGCAGTCGCCTCAGCACGGGTCGGGCGCTGGTGTCGACGCCGACGACGGCCCACCTGCCGTCGATGCAGGCCAGCTCGATCTCGTTGGCCCTGACCAGCCGAGCGCCCACCACGTTGATGAGGTGGCGAGCGGCGAGGTCACGGTTCAGCAGCACCTCACCTGGCCGCCGCTCGAAACGCCGCAGGCTCAGCCGGTCTCCCTGGAGCTGGACCCGGCCCGACTCGATCCCGGCGATCTGGTCGATGGGCACGAACAGCTCCCGGCCACCGATCCTGGCCAGCGCCCCGGTGATCGGTGGGTATCCTCCGTCCTCGCCGAGACGCACGATGAGGTCCTCGATCCGGCCCAGCTTCTCGCCGGCCCGATCCAGTAGTGGGCTCTTCACCACCGTCGACAGGTGGAGAACCTGCGTGGCCACTACGGGCAGCGTACTACCGGGGCACTACATTCGGACCATGGAGCTGACCTACCCGCCCGAGGCCGAGGAGTTCCGCGCCGAGATCCGCGCCTGGCTCCAGTCGAACCTTCCGGCCGGCTGGGGCGACCCCGACTTCGCCATGTCCAGCGAGGAGCGCCGGGCGTTCAACGAGCAGTGGCCCGACAAGCTCCGCCAGGGCGGTTGGATCTGCGCCTCCTGGCCGGAGGAGTACGGCGGCAAGGGCCTGACGACGATGCAGCAGGTCGTGCTGAACGAGGAGTTCGACCGTGCTGGAGCCCCGATGCGGGCCGATTTCTTCGGGGACACGCTGGTGGGTCCCACCATCCTGCAGTGGGGAACCGACGAGCTGCGCAAGGAGTTCCTCCCCAAGATCCTGTCCGGGGAGATCTCCTGGTGCCAGGGGTTCTCCGAGCCGGATGCGGGGTCGGACCTGGCCTCGCTCAAGACCAGAGCCGAGCTGGACGGCGACGAGTGGGTCGTGAACGGCCAGAAGGTGTGGACCACCCAGGCCCAGTACGCCGACTACATCTTCCTGCTGGCACGCACCGATCCCGACGTGGACAAGCACGCCGGGATCTCGTACCTGCTCGTGCCCATGCGCCAAGAAGGCGTCGAGGTCCGACCCATCAAGCAGATCGACGGGTCGGCCGAGTTCAACGAGGTGTTCTTCTCCAACGCGCGAGCACCGCGCGACAACGTGGTGGGCGGGGTGAACAACGGCTGGAAGGTGGCGATGACCACGCTCGGGTTCGAGCGGGGCACGTCCGCCACGACCAGCCACCGCCGGTTCCAGAAGGAGCTCGAGCACATCGTCGGCCTGGCCCAGGAGAACGGGCGGGCCGCCGATCCCCTGGTGCGCCAGGACCTGGCCCGGGCGTGGAGCAAGGTCAAGATCATGCAGATCAACGGCCTGCGGACGCTGACGTCGGTTCTCAAGGGCGACAGCTCCACCGCGGCCTTGGGCGCGACCAACAAGATGTTCTGGTCCGAGTACCACCAGGAGGCGATGCAGCTGGCCATCGACATCCTGGGCATGCACGGGCAGATCCTCACCGGGTCGACCGACGACGAGTTCGTCCCGGGCGTCGGCCGGCGCCGAGGCACCCCGGGCTATCCCGTCAGCCCGCTCCAGGCCTCATTCTTCTTCTCCCGTTCGGAGAGCATCTGGGGCGGCTCGGCCGAGATCCAGCGCAACATCGTGGGCGAGCGGGTGCTCGGTCTGCCCAAGGAGCCGAAGGCGACCGGGGCCAGCAGAGAGCCGAAGGCGACCGGGGCCGGCAGAGAGCCGAAGGCTCCCACGGGGCCCGGCGGAGCGTCGAAGGCGACGGCAGGGTCCGGCACGGGCGCCGCGTGACCAGCGCAGTCCTCCTCGTGCTGGCCGTGGCCGCGGCCAGCGCCGTCGAGATGGTCGAGGCCCTGACGATCGTGCTGGCTGCGGGGGTGAGCCGCGGGTGGCGATCGGCGCTCGAGGGTGCGGGCGCAGCCCTCCTGGCGTTGGCCGTGGTCGTGGCCGCCTTCGGGCCCGCCCTCGTGCGCTACGTGCCGCTCGACGTGCTGCGCGTCGTCGTCGGCGGGCTGCTGCTGATGCTGGGCCTTCAGTGGTTGCGCAAGGCGATCCTGCGGGCCAGCGGTCTCAAGGCCCTCCACGACGAGGACGCCATCTACCGCCGGCAGGTCGAGGAGCTGTCCGGGATCCCCAGGGCGACGGGCCGGCGGCGCGACGCCACCGCGTTCACGGTCGCCTTCAAGGGGGTCCTCCTCGAAGGACTCGAGGTGGTCATGATCGTGCTCACGCTGGGAACGACGTCCGGGCGCCTGGGCCTGGCGGCAGCCGGTGCCGCGGCGGCGGCCCTGGCGGTGGGACTGGCGGGCCTGGTGCTGGCCCGCCGGCTGGTCGAGGTGCCCGAGAACACCCTGAAGATGGTGGTGGGGATCATGCTCGTCAGCTTCGGGACCTTCTGGACCGGGGAGGGGATGGGTGTGGACTGGCCGGGGACCGACCTCTCGATCCTCGCACTCATAGCCCTCTACGGCGCCGTCACGTTCGGTCTCGTGGCGTGGCTGCGCCGATCCCGGCTGGCGACGGGCCCGGAAGCCCGGCTCGGAGCAACGGCCGAGGTGCGGTCACCGTGACCGCTGGTCGCGCCCTCCAGGCCTTCGGCCGGTTCTGGTGGGACTTCCTCGTCGGCGACACTCCCGAGCTGGCGGTCGGGGCTCTGGTCGTCATCGGCCTGGCTGCCGCCCTCGCCGGCCTCGGAGTCGCGGCCGCGGTGCTCCTGCCACTGGCCGTGGTCGCCGTGCTCGCCGCGAGCGTCCGCCGCGGCGCGCGACACGACCGCCCGTAGTGGGCGACCGGCGGTGACCAGCGCCGCCGCCAGGGCTGCGACACCGCCGATGGCGATAGCGGCCCGCGGCCCCCAGGCCTGCGCCACGGCGCCGACCACGGGGGCGCCGATAGGAGTGCTCCCCAGGAACGCGACGGCGAACAGAGCCATCACGCGGCCGCGCATGGCCGGGTCGGCGCGCAGCTGCAGCGTGGAGTTCGACATGGCGATGAACGCGATGCTGGCCCCGCCCATGAGGACGAGGACCACGACCTCGACGGCGAGGGTGGGCGCGGCGGCGACGCCGAGGATCAGCAGGCCGAAGGCCAGCGCCGCCCTCGTCAGGCCCATCGACGTGGGACGCTCCCGGCTGGCCACGGCCAGCCCCCCGACCACGGCTCCGGCGGCCATGCACGAGGTCATCAGCCCATAGGCGCCGGCACCACCGTGGAAGGTGAACTTCGCCAGCAGCGGCAGCGTGACCTGGAACTCGTAGGCCAGCGTGCCGATGACCACCATCAGGAGCAACGGGTTCCGCAGCTCGGGCGTGGACCAGGCGTAGTGGAGGCCCGCCCGCAGCTGCCCCTTGGCTCTGGCGACGGTGCCCGTGCCGAGGAGGTCTTCGCGACGCATCAAGGCGAGCCCGACGATGACCGCGACGTATGAGGCGGCGTTGATGAGGAAGCAGGGGGCGATGCCCACGGTGACGATCAAGACGGCCGCCAGGGCGGGACCGATGACCCGCGCCGCGTTCATCAGCACGCTGTTGAGACTCACCGCGTTGGGCAGGTCGGCCCGACCGACGAGCTCGTGCACGAAGGCCTGGCGGCTCGGGTTGTCCACGGCATTGACGCAACCGAGGGCGGCGGCCAGCACGTACACCATCCAGAGCTGGATGTCGCCGCTCAGGGTGAGCAGGCCCAGGACCAGCGCCAGCAGTCCCGCCGTCGCCTGGGTCCCGAACAGCACTCGGCGCTTGTCGAAGCGGTCGGCGATGACCACACCCCACGCGCCACCGAGCAACACGGGAAGGAACTGCAGCGCCGTGACCGTCCCCAGAGCGACCCCGCTGTTGGTGAGCCGCAGCACCAACCAGGCCTGCGCCACCTGCTGCATCCAGGTGCCGCTCACGGACACGACCTGCCCGGCGAAGTACAGCCGGTAGTTGCGCACGCCCAGCGAGCGGAAGGTCCGAACCGTCGTCTCCTTGACGCTCATCATTCGCCGCGCTCCAGGATCCGCTCGAGGACGGCGACAGCCTCCCCCATCAGGGCCCGATCGGCGGCGTCGAGGGTCTGCAGCCGGCGGGCCAGGTAAGCGTCCTTGCGCGTCCGGCTGCGCTGGAGCAGCTGCCGGCCGGCCGCGGTCACCCGCACCCGGGCGACTCGACGATCCTGCTCGGATGCCTGGCGGTCGACGAGGCCGCCCCCCTCGAGGCGGGACACGATCCTCGTCATGCTCGGGGGCCGGACCTGCTCGACGGCGGCGAGGTCCCCCAGGGTCATCGGTCCCGACCGGTCGACGGTGGCCAGGGCGGACAGCTGTGAGGGGCTGATGCCGGTCTCCCCCTGGTGGCGCAGGCGCCGCGCCAGCCTGTTGACGGCGAGACGCAGGCGCGCCGCCAGCTCGGCATCGCCATCGACCGTCGTGACCGGGTGCGCTGTCTTCATCACCAGCCAGTTTAATTAGCAAAGCAAACTATCCCGGTCCCCTTCTTCCAGCCGGGTGCCCTATGTCCGAAAAGGGGCTCTCGGCAGGGGAGCCGCTCGTCACCGGCGTAGTTCACAGTCGGTGAACGGTGCCGACGCACGGCGGGTGGTGCCCCGAGGAGGACCGCTCCGGCGGATGCTCCCGCTGCTGGCCGGCCTGGCCGTGCTGCAAGCCGCTGCCGCCTCGGGATGGATCTACCTGCATTCGGGCTCCGAGCCGGTGGCTCGAGCTGGGGTGCGGAGCCGGGCCATCACCGCCCTCGGGGCCGCCGCGGTGCCGGGCGTGGCCGCCCCCGCCACCACTACGCCCCTGCCCCCGCCGCCGACGCCGGCCGCGATCCGTTTGCAGAGCCAGCTGGCGGCGGCCCTCGGAGGGACACCGGGCTGCGCCGTCGCCAGCGACGGCGCCACCCGAGTGGCCGACCTCCAGGGCGCCACCCCGTTCGCGCCGGCCTCAACCCAGAAGCTTCTCGTGGCCGCAGCGGCGCTCGCCGTGCTCGGTCCCGACTACCGCTTCCAGACCACGGCGCTCGGCCCTGGGCCCCCGAGCGACGGCGCCGTGAGCCAGCTCTGGTTGGTCGGGTCGGGCGACCCGGTTCTGGCCACCGCGGACTACGCCGCCACGTGGACAAAGGATCGCCGCTACGCGGGCCAGCCCACGACCCCATTCGAGTCCCTCGCCGACCAGCTGGCGGCGGCGGGCGTGCGCAGCGTGCCGGGAGGCATCCACGGCGACGACTCACGCCTGTCGGGTGTGCGACTGCTTCCACAGTGGACCCCGGCCGATGTGGCCGACGGCAACGCCAGCCCCCTGAGCGCGCTCGACCTGAACCAGGGCTGGCAGGGCTTCACGACCAGGTACGTCCCCGCGGCCGACCCACCCGCCGTTGCCGCTGGCGAGCTGACCCACCTCCTCGCCCTGAGGGGCGTCGCCGCTCCACCGGTGCCGGCGCCTGACGCCGTCGCCCCACAGGGATCGGTGCTGGCCAGCGTCCAGTCGCCACCCCTGGGCCAGATCGTGGCGGCCATGCTCCGAGCGAGCGACAACCACACCGCCGAGATGCTGACCCTGGAGCTCGGTCGCCGGCTCGAGGGTGACGGAAGCACGGCGGCCGGGCTGCGGGCCGTGACCCAGGTCGATCGGGGCCTCGGCATCCCCACCGTGGGCACGAGCCTGGTCGACGGGTCGGGACTCAGCCACGACAACCGGGCCACCTGCGACGCCCTCCTGGCGTCCATCGACCGGGGCACGTCGCCGCCGGCCGCGGAGGCCGGCCCGAGCACGGGGCCGCAGCTGAACGCCATCGCCCTCGGTCTGCCCGTCGCCGGGCTGTCGGGCACGCTCGTCAACCGGTGGGCCGGCACGCCGCTCCAGGGCCACCTCGCAGCCAAGACCGGCTCCATAGCTGGCGTGGCGGCCATGGCCGGGGTGCTCGACCTGGGCCACCCGATCCATTTCGCCCTGATCCTCAACGGGCCCGGCAACCTGGCCGACGTGGAGCAGCGCGTCGTGGCCGCCCTCGCCGCCTTTCCCGGCGGCTGACTCGCACGGCGGCGCCCGCCGGTTTCGCCGGCCCGGCCCGGCCCGGATTGGGACCGGATGCCCCCGGGTATTTCTATCGATGCTGCGGTCGATGACGTAGACCAGGAGGGCCACGCCGCCGACCCTGGAGGTGACGATGTCGGACCCGAGTCGTGACGTCACCAGCACCATCGAAGCGCTGCTGAGCGAGCGACGCGAGTTTCCTCCACCCGAGGAGTTCGTCCGCCGTGCGCTGGTCTCTTCTCCTTCCATCTACGAGGAAGCGGAGAGGTTCGAGGACTTCTGGGCCCGCCAGGCAGAGCAGTTCGCGTGGCGCCGGCCGCATCGTCAGGTGTTGGACTGGTCCAACCCCCCCTTCGCCCGCTGGTTCGTCGACGCCAAGCTCAACATCACCGAGAGCTGCCTCGATCGCCATCTCGAGTCGGCCGGGGACAAGGTCGCCTACTACTGGGAGGGTGAGCCCGGCGACCGAAGGGTCATCACCTACGCCGAGCTCCACGCCGAGGTGTGCCGGCTCGCCAACGCGTTGGCCGACCGGGGCGTGACCAAGGGCGACCGGGTCGCCATCTACATGGGCATGGTCCCCGAGCTGCCGGTGGCCCTGCTCGCCTGCGCTCGGCTGGGCGCGCCGCACTCGGTCGTGTTCGGCGGCTTCAGCTCCGAGGCCCTCAGGGACCGCATCCAGGACGCCGAGTGCAAGGCGCTCGTCACGTGCGACGGCTCGTGGCGCAACGGCGCGACCTTCCCGCTCAAGGAGTACGCCGACGCCGCCGTGGCGGACTGCCCGTCGATCGAGACGGTGGTCGTGCTGCGTCGCACCGGTCAGGACGTGGTCATGACCGAGGGTCGCGACGTCTGGTGGCACGACGTCGTCGCCGGACAGCCGGACAGCCGCGAAGCCACCGAGGTGGATAGCGAGGACATGCTGTACATCCTCTACACCTCGGGCACCACGGCCAGGCCCAAGGGCATCGTGCACACCACGGCCGGCTACCTGGTCGGCGCGGCGACGACGCACCGCCTTGTCTTCGACATCCACCCTGACACCGACGTCTACTGGTGCGCGGCCGATGTCGGATGGGTGACGGGGCACAGCTACATCGTCTACGGGCCCCTGGCCAACGGGTGCACGAGCGTGATGTACGAGGGCGTGCCGAACTACCCCGACAAGGACCGGTTCTGGGACATCGTCGAGCGCTACAAGGTGACGATCCTCTACACGGCGCCGACGACCATCCGCACCATGATCAGGTGGGGACCCGAGTACCCCGAGAAGCACGATCTGTCCAGCCTGCGCCTGCTGGGAACGGTGGGCGAGCCCATCAACCCTGAGGCCTGGATCTGGTACCACACCGTCATCGGCCGGGAGCGGTGCCCCATCGTCGACACCTGGTGGCAGACCGAGACGGGCATGATCATGATCACTCCGCTCCCGGGCGTGACCACCACCCGCCCCGGATCGGCGACCTTCCCCTTCCCGGGCGTCGGTGCCGACGTGGTGGACGATCAGGGAGCCAGCGTGCCGCTCGGCGGCGGTGGCTATTTGGTTCTCACCAGGCCGTGGCCGGCGATGCTGCGCACCCTCTACAAGGACCCCGACCGCTTCGTCGAGACCTACTGGAGCCGCTTCAGCGATCCGAAGGCCAACCGGTGGGTGTACTTCGCGGGCGACGGCGCCAAGCGGGACGAAGACGGCTACTTCTGGCTGCTCGGGCGGGTCGACGACGTCATGAACATCTCCGGGCACCGGATCTCCACCCTGGAGGTGGAGTCTGCCCTCGTCGACCACCCGATGGTCGCCGAGGCGGCGGTGATCGGCCGCATGGACGAGCGGACCGGGCAGGCCATCGCCGCATTCGTGAGCCTCAAGGGCGACGTCGAGGGTGACGAGCCGCTCATCGCCACCCTGCGGGAGCACGTGGCCACCAAGATCGGCAAGATCGCCCGCCCGGCCTCGATCGTGTTCACCCCGGAGCTGCCCAAGACCCGCTCGGGCAAGATCATGCGTCGCCTGCTCAAGGACGTGTCCGAGAGCCGTCATCTGGGCGACGTCACCACGCTCGCCAACGCGGCCGTCATCGACGACATCTCCCGACGGGCCACCGGCGCCAGCAAGGAGGACTGACCCGACCCGGAACCGAGTCCCATAGACAACCGAAAGAGGTGACGACCAATGGCGTACGTCTCGAGGAGACCCGACGAGGTCGGGCCCGAAACGCGTGAGGAGGAGCCGGCCGGACCCCGGCTGCTCTCCCATCGAGAGATAGCCGACCCCGCTCCACTCGGGCTGGCCGCCTTCGCCATGAGCACCGTGGTGCTCAGCGTGGTGAACGCCGATCTCATCCCCGCCGCGCTGGCTGCCGTGGTGCTTCCTTTGGCCCTCTTCTACGGCGGGCTGGCTCAGCTGCTCGCCGGCATGTGGGAGTTCGTGAGGAACAACACGTTCGGAGCAGTGGCGTTCACCTCGTTCGGAGCGTTCTGGCTCGCCTACGCGGGCTATGCCAGGTTCGTCGTTCCGGGCCTGCCGAAGTCCACGGCCTTTCAGGCCACGGGGCTCTTCCTGGCTGTCTGGGGCTTCTTCACCTTGTACATGCTGGTCGCCTCGCTCAGGACGACCGCCGCGGTGGCGCTCGTCTTCCTCACCCTGTTCGTCACCTTCGCCATCCTGGCCAGCGGTGAGCTCGCCCAGAGCACCCAGATCGTGAAGATCGGAGGCTACGTCGGGATCCTCACCGGCGCCGTCGCCTGGTACGCGTCCTTCGCCGGGGTCACGAACGCGACCTGGAAGCGCACCGTGCTCCCAACGCGGCCGCTCGAGTTCAGCCACAACGGGACGGGGCGCAGAGGGAACGGCTCGACAGGCGAGGGCCTCGGCCTCGGCGAGACCCGCGGCGAGACCACCGCCCAAGGTCGGTAGAACCCTCAGGGCCGCCGACGTCGACCCCCCTTGCTTCGCGCCCCCGGGGTGGGATCGCTACCCGCCCGCGGAGCGGGGGCCAAGCCCAGGGCGGCGGAGCCGCTAGGAACCCAGCGTAGGCTCGCCGGGCGTGAACGCCGATGGTTGCGACGCCCTGCTGGTTGTGTCGTTCGGCGGGCCGGAGGGTCCCGATGACGTCCTCCCCTTCCTCGAGAGAGTGACCGCCGGGCGCGGCGTGCCCCGGCCGCGCCTGCTCGAGGTAGCCGAGCACTACCACCGCTTCGGCGGGGTGAGCCCGATCAACGCCCAGAACCGGGCCCTCGTGGCCGCCCTCGAAGCCGAGCTCGCGGCGCGGGGATGGCGGCTCCCGGTCTACTGGGGGAACCGCAACTGGCATCCGCTCCTCGCCGACACGCTCGGCCAAATGGCCCAAGACGGCATCGGCCGGGCGGTGGCCTTCGTCACCTCTGCCTTCAGCTCCTACCCCGGGTGCCGGCAGTACCTCGACGACATCGAGCGAGCCCGAGCCGAGGTGGGAGATCGTGCCCCGGAGGTGGGCAAGCTCCGGGCGTTCTACAACCATCCTGGTTTCGTCCAACCCATGGCGCGCGGAGTGGAAGCCACGCTCGCCGCCGTGCCCGAGGAACGACGGCGAAGTGCCCACCTGGTCTTCACCGCCCACAGCATCCCGGTGGCCATGGCCCGGTCGAGCGACTACGAGGCACAGCTGCAGGAGGCCTGCCGGCTGGTCTGTGGGCTGCTCGGCGAGCCCTATCGGTGGGACCTCGTCTACCAGAGCCGCAGCGGCCCGCCGGTCCAGCGGTGGCTGGAGCCCGATGTCGGCGACCACCTCGAGACGCTGGCCGCGGCGGGGGTCGACGACGTTGTCATCGTCCCCATCGGGTTCGTGTCGGACCACATGGAGGTCCGATTCGACCTGGACGTCGAGGCGGCGGCGAAGGCCGACGAGCTGGGCCTGCGGGCCCACCGGGCACCGACGGTCGGCACCGATCCCGAGCTCGTCGCCATGATCGTCGACCTCGTCGCCGAGCGAGGTCGACCGGAGCGCGAGCGGCGACGCTTGGGACGCGATCGGCCCCGACCGGACTCCTGCCCGGTCGGGTGTTGCCCACGGCCAGCGCAGCCAGCACAGCAAGCGCAGCTAGCGCAGGGCCGCCCGCACCCGTGAGGTGGCGTCCTCGACGCTCGCAGCCAGGTCCACGACCCGGTCGAAGGCGCTCACGACCAGCACCCTTCGCACCGGCGACTCCTCCGGGACCACGACGGCCAGGTGCTGGCGACGGCGCTGGAGCCGCTCGCTGACCTTGGACAACAGGCCGATCCCGGCGCTGTCGATGTAGTCCACGCCCGACAGGTCGACGACGAGCCCGGCGGCGGAGTTGGGCACCGCCTTGGCCACCTGGGCCCCGAGCCGGTCGGCGTTCGACAGGTCGATCTCCTCCTCGATGCGCACCACCACGACCTCGGCGCTGGAGGCGAGCCCCTCGGCGGGGTCGACGCCGGGCGCCGAGAACGACGGGTCCCGAGGTTGGGGCTGGGCACCGAGCCGGCGCCGGAGGTGCACCACCGTCCCATGAGGGCCGGGGATGACTTCCACCTCGTCGGTGAGCGAGCTCATCAGGTGAAAGCCCCGTCCTCCCGGGCGTTCGGCGCGAGGACGCCAGTGTCCCGAGTCGGTGACGGTGATCGTGACCTCGCCGCCATGCTCGACCGCCTCGATCCGCAGCATGCCGTCCTCGCCGGGCCCGTAGGCGTGCTCGAGGGCGTTGGCGGCAGCCTCGCCGCACGCGAGCACCAGATCCTCGACCTCTCCCCGTTCGGCGCCGGCTTGCGAGAGCCATTGCCGGAGGGCCCGACGGGCAGGAGCGAGCAGCCGGGGCTGGCCGGGGATGGTCAGCTCGAACCGCTCCCGCTCGGGTGGCGTGAGGCGCAGCGCCAGCAGGGCGACGTCATCCGGCGACCCCTCGGCGCCGAGGGTCTCGACCAGACGATCGCACAGCGACTCGATGTCCCCGTTCGATCCGGTGGCCGCTCGCAGCAGGTTCCCCAGGCCGTCGTCGATCGTCGCCCCCCGCCGCTCGACGAGCCCGTCGGTGTAGAGGATGACCGTCGAGCCGGGGAGCAGCACCTCGACCGTCTCCCGGGCGGTTCCCGGCTCGATGCCCAGCGGGGCGACAGGATGCAGGGAGAGGAAGCGTGCCGTGCCGTCGGGCTCCACGACGAGCGGTGGGGGATGGCCGGCGCTCGTCAGGCTCAGGGTCGCGCTGTCGGGCTCGACCACGCCGAAGATGAGCGTCGCCATCTGGGGCACGTCGAGGTTCTGGATCAGGTTGTTGACCCGGTTCACGACCGTCGCCGGCGACCCGCCCTCGAGGGCGCAGGCCCGCACCGCCAGCTGCAGCTGGCCCATGATGGCGGCGGCGGGTACGCCCCGCCCGACCACGTCGCCGATGACGACCCCGAGACGACCCGCTCCCAACGGGAAGACGTCGTACCAGTCCCCTCCGACGTCGAGGCCGGCGCCCCCGGGCAGGTAGCGGGCGCCGAGGACGAGGCCCGGCAGCTCGGGTAGGGCCTTGGGCAGGAGACTGTGCTGGAGGGTGACGGCGATGCGCCGCATCTCCTCGTAGACCTGGGCGTTGTGCAGCGCCTCGGAGGCCATCTGAGCGAACTGGGCGAGGATGGCCTCGTCCAGCGGGCCCAGGCCGTCACGACTCCCCCACACCGCGATGGCGCCAGGGGTGCTGGCGCGGGGACCGGTGATGGGTACAACGAGCCCGCTGGCGACGGTGCTGGGTCGGGCCTGGCCGCTGTCGACCACCTCGGCCATCGCCGCCGCCACGGCCGGCGGCACCTCCGACGTCGAGGACTGCAGGACGCCGTCCTCGGCGTGGAACAGGATCGCCGCCTCTCCACCTCCGGCGACCACCAGGGCCTGCTTGGCGATCTCCGGGAACCGGTCGGCGAGCGACGGACAGGCGATGACCGCGACCGACGCCTCGGCCAGAGTCTGGAGGCGAGCCACGTGGCCCTGCTCGACCCGGGTGCGCTCCTGGGCTTCCCAGAATCCCCGCTGGGCCATATCGAACGCGGCCATCCCCTGGAGCAGGAACTGGGTGCCGGCTTCGGCCCTGGCCTCGGAGTCCCCCGCGGCAGCGCCACCCCCCGGCGGGCCACCCGGTGAGCGGCCGGCGGCCGCCAGGTGGATGCTGGCGATCTCGAGCAGGCTGATCCCCTCGGACAATGCCCGCCGGCCCAGCTCGTAGGCGACGCTCAGCCCCGCCTCGCTCCGGGAGGCGAGATGCTCGCCCAGCGCCGCCTCGTAGTCGTGACGAAAGCGGTCGATGGCCGCGCTCACGACCGCTCCGTCCCGTAGCGGGCGACGAGCACCAGGGCGTCGTCGTTCGGCCGGGCCAGGTTCTCCAGGATGCGATCGGCGAGGCGGGTGGGTCCCGCCGCCACGTTCGCTTCCTCGGCGAACGTCCTGGCGATGCCGTCAGTCGCCATCAGAAGCATGTCGCCGGGCTGGAGGTCGACGACTCCTGGGCGCAGCGTCGGGAGCTGATGGCCGACGATGCCGCCGAGGAGCAGTGCCCACTCGGTGGACGAGCGGGGCGGGTTGCCGGACGGGACGCCCCGGAGCAGCACCGCCTCGACGTTGCCCACGCCCAACCAGCTCATCGACCCTTTGGTGGTGCTGATGCTGGCCACCGTGACCGCAGCGCCGCGCGTGCGGGCCAGCGCCGTGTGGCACAGCAGGAGGAGGACCTCCACGGGCTCGGCCGGGTTCTCCCGCAGCACGTCGACCGCCCGCTCAGCGGCGGCGGCTGCCTCTGGGCCGTGACCGAGCCCGTCGATCACCGCAAGGAGCGCCTCGGTGTCGGTGACCCGCACCACACAATGGTCTCCCGACACCGACTCGCCCGGGATGGGCCGGGCGGCAACGGCCCACTCGAGGAGCCCGGCGGCGCCGCACTCAGCCACGATTCGGCGCCCACTTGCACATGATCACCGTCGTCCCCAGGCCGGCCTCGGACCGCACCTCGAACTCATCCATGAGCCGACGGGCTCCGGGCAAGCCGAGACCCATTCCCTCAGCGGTGGAATAGCCGTCCTCGAGCGCCCGCTGCAAGTCGCCGATGCCGGGGCCCTCGTCGCGCGCCTCCATGCTGATGCCCAGTCGGCCGTCGCCGTTCACGATCCGGAAGAGGATCTCGCCTCGGCCCGCGTAGCTGGTGATGTTGCGCGCCACCTCGGAGATGGCGGTGGCGATGAAGGTCAGGTCGATGCGGGAGAATCCGAGCGGCTCGGCGAGCTCGCGCCCCTTCTGGCGAGCGACCACGATGTCGGTGTCGGTTGTGATCGGTATGACGAGATCATCCGCCACGGCCGTCGCCGCCCCAGTTCCGGGTCCGCTGGTCCAAGAAGGCGAGGCCCTCCTCGAGGTCCAGGGCCGTGTGGACGTCCTCGAGGCTCATCCCGAGCTGGACCATGGCGAACGCCACCTCGGCCTGGATCCCGACGATGACGGTGACCGCACCACGAAGGTCGGTCATGTGGGCGATCGTCCGCAGCGAGCGGGCGGCGAAGGAGTCCATCACGTCGAGCGCCGTGACGTCGACGATGATGCCCCTGGACCGGTACCGGCTGACCTGGTCCATGAGGTCGTCCTGCAACGAGAGCGCCTCGCTGTCGGTCATGGCCGACTGGATCGAGGCGATCAGGTACGTCCCTTGCTTGAGAATGGGGACGGACACCGGCGATGGTCCGATCCGCAGACCTAACGCATCTCGGCTACGGGCTCGGCGCTGCGGGTGACCTCGTAGCCGAGGAGCCGCTCGGCCTCCTCGATGCCGCCCTGGAGGTCGCCGACGGCGTTCATCTTGGAAAGGTCGACACCGATGGTCACCAGGGTGAGCGCGATCTCCGAGGACAGGCCGGTGATGATCACGCTCGCACCCATGAGCCGTGACGCCTCGACCGTCTGCACGAGGTGGTTGGCCACGGTCGAGTCGATCGCCGGCACACCAGTGATATCGATCACGACGACCTTGGCCCTATTTGTACGAATTCCCCGCAGCAATTGCTCGGTGACCTGGCGGGCACGCTGGCTGTCCAGCACGCCGATGATAGGCAGAATGAGCAGCCGTTCCCGGACCTGCAATACCGGGGTGGACAGCTCGCGGATCGCCTCTTGCTGCTGGCGGATGATCCGCTCCCGCTCCTGGACGAAGCTCACACCGACGGTGTTGGCGATGCGGTTGGCCGCCGGCTCGTAGGCGTCGAGCACGCGGTTCAGCAGCTCGAAGTCGCTCTGGTACTTCTCGAACAACGAGCGGGCCAGGACGTCGCGCAGCAGCAGGACGATCCCGAGGACCTCCTCGGTCTCGACTCCCCGGGGGATGATGCGCTCCGACAGGTTGCGGGCGTAGTCCTGCAGCGCTTCCACGCTCCCGGTCTCGAGCACCTCGACGTAGTTGTCGTAGACCGAGGTCGCCTCCGAGAAGAGCTCCTCCGGTGTCATCGCCGTGAGCAGGTTGGCGTTGGTGATCCGCCGAGCCCACTCCTCCCGCAACGGGGTGCGGTTCTCGCGAAGGTGGGCCACGAGCTCCGGCAGCAGCGCGTCGCTGGTGAGGGTCGCCTCCGTCGGCCGGTAAGAGTTGACCTCTTGAGCCATCGCGTCTCCTCCAATGAGAGCGGGAGCTGTGGCGGTCTGGGCGAAGGCGAGCAACGATGCTCCTCGACTGCTTGGGAACCATAGAGCCCACCTGCGTGGTGCGCAATCAGGGTGAAAAGCGCTCCCCCGTCACGGGGAGGAAGACGGCGAGGTGACGACGCGGGCTAGCCTCCCAGCCACGGATGTCGTCGAGCAGTTCCTCGATCGCATGGTTGCCCACGACTGGGCGGGCATCACCGACTGTCTGGCGCCCGACGTCGTGCGTATCGGGCCGTTCGGAGACACCTATTCACCGAGGGAACGGTACGTGGCCTTCCTCGCCGACCTCATGCCCCAGCTGCCCAACTACTCGATGAAGGTAGCCCGGGTGACCTACGGCGACGCGCGTGCCGTGGCGGAGCTGAGCGAGACCATGGACGTGGACGGCGCTCCCCTCGAGACGCCCGAGGCGCTGGTCTTCGACCTCGACGCCAGGGGCCAGATCGCCCGGATCGCGGTGTATATCCAGCGCGGGGACTAGGCGTCGACCTGCACGGAGCGGCCCGCCTGCCACCGGCGCAGGACCAGGTAGCTCCCCTTGAGCGCGGCGTGGTCCCAGGCGCCGAAGCCCATGACGGTGCCATCGAGGCCGCTCGCCGCGGGGAGGCGCTTCACCCGCTCCAGGCCGTCTTTCACGCCCGCCCTCGTCAGATTCGCCGATCGGGCCACGCCCTCGGCCACCAGGCGGCCCAGGTCGTAGGCGGCGAGGCCGATCGGACCGGCCGCGGCGCGCCTCGAACGCTCGCGCAGGGAGGCTCGAACCTGGTTGCCATCGGCCACGTTGTCGACGTAGACCCAGCCCTCCCACGCCTCGCGCCACTCGGGCCGGGCGTAGCCGAACATCAGCGAGGAGTTGGCCACGACCGGGACCTCCCAGCCCTGTTCGGCGCGCGCCAGTGCGACCGCCCGGGCTGCGACCCCGAGTCCGAGGTACACGAGGACCTCGGGGTCGCTCACGCGAAGACGGGCGACGGTCGAGCCGGCGTCCTCGCTCAAGGCTGAGATGGCGGCGGTGGCGGCGATCTCCACGTCCAGGCGGGCGCAGCTCTCGGCGAAGAACTCGGCGTAGCGCCGTCCGACCGGCGAGTGGTCGTGGACGACCGCTGCCGACCGGAGCGATCGATGCACGAGGTGCTCGGCGAGAACGGCGGGCTCCTCCTCGAGCGACCCCACCTGATAGTGGTAGACGAGCTCACTGCGCGTGATCTCCCCGCCCGTGTAGTTGATGCACGGCAGGCCGAAGGCGTCCGCCAGCGGCCGCACCACGAGGCCGTTGTCGCTGATGGACGGCCCGAGGGTGGCGAGCACGCCGGTGGACTCCAGCTCCCGGAACACCGCCTCCACCCCGTGCGCGGTCCCGGCGGGGAGCCCGGGAGCGTGTCGGGCCACGAGCTCCACCGGTCGGTCGAGCCGCCCGCCGGCGGCCACCTCGTCGATGCCGATCCGCGCCGCCTCCTCGAACCCCGCTCCCCCGTCGGCCTGGGGGAAGTCGTAGAGGATGCCGATCAGCACGGGGGCTGCCACGGCGGCGCAGCTTAGGGCGGACCCCGGGCGCCCGCCCCGGCTAGGGTGACGCCAGCGTCAGGTGGTGTGACCACGTGGGAGGGCACGGCCCATGCAGACCGAAGACCTGATCCTCGTGAGCGTCGACGATCACGTGGTGGAGCCGCCGACCATGTTCGAGGGCCGGCTCCCGGGGCGGCTGGCCGAGCTCGCGCCCCGGGTCGTGCGCAAGGACGATGGCGCCAATGCCTGGGTCTACGACGGCAAGGAAGCCACCAACATCGGGCTGAACGCGGTGGCAGGGCGGCCGCCCGAGGAGTACGGGGTCGAGCCCACGGCGTTCGAGGAGATCCGGCCCGGCTGCTACGACATCCACCGTCGGGTCCGCGACATGGACGCCAACGGGGTGCTCGGGTCGATGTGCTTTCCGTCCTTTCCCAACCTGTGCGGCCAGCTGTTCGCCCGGGCGAGCGATACCGACGTCTCCCTCGCTGTCCTGCGCGCCTACAACGACTGGCACATCGAGGAGTGGTGCGGCACGTACCCCGGCCGGTTCATCCCGCTCGCCATACCGCCGATCTGGGACCCCGAGGCCATGGCCGACGAGGTGCGTCGGGTCGACGCCATGGGCTGTCACGCCGTCTCCTTCTCCGAGAACCCGGCCAAGCTCAAGCTCCCCAGCCTGCACAGCGACCACTGGGACCCCTTCTGGTCGGCCTGCGCGGACGTGGGCACGATCGTGTGCCTGCACATCGGGTCCTCGTCGTCGCTGGTCATCACGGCGCCGGACGCCCCCATCGATGTGTTGATCAGCCTCCAGCCGATCAACATCGTGCAGGGCGCGGCCGACCTGCTGTGGTCGCCGGTCCTCCGAAAGTTCCCGTCCCTGCGCTTCGCCCTCTCCGAGGGCGGCATCGGCTGGATCCCGTACTTCCTCGAGCGCATGGACTGGATCTACCAGCGCCACCACGCCTGGACCGGTCAGGACTTCGGCGACCAGCTGCCGAGCCAGGTCTTCCGTGAGCGGGTCGTCACCTGCTTCATCGACGACCCGGCCGGCGTGGAGGCCAGGCACCGCGTCGGGGTCGACACCATCACCTGGGAGTGCGACTACCCGCACTCCGACTCGACCTGGCCCCAGTCGCCCGAGACGCTCATGAAGTCGCTGGCCGGTGTCGAGGACGACGACATCGACCGCATCACCTACCGCAACGCCATGCGACACTTTCGCTTCGACCCCTTCGCCCACCGACGCCGGGAGGAGTCCACTGTCGGAGCCCTCCGAGCCGGTGCGGCCGACGTGGACGTCACACCGAGGAGCACGGGGCAGGTGCGAGCGAACCGTATGACCAAGGCGACCGATCTGACCCGCCGCCGCTCCTAGTCGCTGGGCCGGCCTAGGCCGGGACGCCCTCGAACAGGTCGCGCTCGACCGTGCCGTCGGGGGTCGTGCCCCGCAGGATGAACCACTCCTGGCCGAAGGCGGCTGCGAAGGCATCAGCCGGCAGCGAGAGGAACCACGACGACTCCGGGATCTGGCTGGCGTGCACGGCCATGGCCTCGCGCTTCTTGTCCAGGTAGGCGGTCACGTCGACGACGGTGGTGATCTCTTCCTCCGGGACGCCCAGGTCAATGGCGTCGACGTCGGGCATGTCCTCCTCGGCGACGTCGGGCGGCCGCAGGGCCCCCAGCCGGCGCACGTGGTCACGGCTGATCGTGGCCTCGTAGACCTTGGGTACCCCGGCCATCTCCGCGGCCCGCACGCCGACCCGGTGCACCTGGATGTGGTCGGGATGGCCGTAGGTGCCGTGCTCGTCGTAGACGGTGAGCACGTCGGGCCGCTCCTCGGCCAGGATGGCAGCGAGCCTTCCAGCCGCCTCCTCGAGATCAGCCCGCCAGAAGGACCCCGGGTGATCGTTCTCCGGCGTGCCCATCATGCCCGAGTCGACGTAGCCCAGCACCTCGCAGCGGGCCGCGCCCAGCACGGCGGCGGCCTGCTCGAGCTCGACGGCGCGGCGATCGGCGAGTCGCTCACCCTCCCGGAGCACGCCCTCGACGACCTCGCCGTGCTCGCCCTTCGTCGCCGCCACGAGCACCACTCGGTGGCCTTCGGCCGCCGCCTTGGCCATGACCCCCGCGGTGGCGATGGCCTCGTCGTCGGGGTGGGCGTGGAAGGTGACCAGGGTGGACATGCAGGCATCCTCGCGCGACGGCGACGACGAGCCGCCGAACCCCCACAAAACGGTCGGAATCGGAAGGGCATCACGGGGCGCCCGTCGAACCAATCCGGGTCAAGTTCCTGACGCGTCGTCAGCCACGTCCGGCGGCGTGCGGGAGCCAGCCCGGTGCTCCGCCCTCCGACCTTCTCAAATCGGGCAAATGGTATCGTCGGTCGGATCGGGGGCTTGCCCCGGGAGGCGGGGAGCGGATGAGGATCACGAGGCCGTCGGGGCGGTCGAGCCGGGTGGCCGCCTGCCTCACCGCCGCCGCTGCGCTGCTGCTGACCAGCTGCGGCGCCCGGCTGAGCCCCCGCCAGCTGGCCGAGGCCATCGGGACGAACGGGGGGACGGGACTGAACGCGGGGGGCCAGGGGTCTGCCGGCGCAGGCGGCGTGGGTGGGGGCGCCGGCACCGCGTCCACCGGCGGTGGCCCGCTCGCCGGTGGGGTGGCGGGCGCGACCGGGGCCGGTGGCGCCGGCGGGGCCGGTGGCGCCGCGGGGGGCGCCGGCCTCAACACGTTGCCCCCCGGGGGGAACGGGGGCGCCACCGACATCGGCGTGACACCCAACTCGATCACGGTGGGCAACATCTCGACCCTCACCGGCCCGGTGCCGGGCCTCTTCGCCGGAGCGGTCAACGGCACCGATGCCTTCTTCGCCTACCAGAACAGCCAGGGTGGTGTCTTTGGGCGCCAGCTCAAGGTCAACGCCGGCGACGACCAGTTCGATTGCGGCCAGAACAAGGCCGTGACCCAGTCCGACGTCCCGAAGGCCTTCGCCTTCGTCGGCTCCTTCTCGCTCTACGACAACTGCGGCGCCCAGGTCATCGGCCAGAACCCGGGCATGTCCGACGTCCACGTCGCCCTCTCGAAGGACGCCCAGGTCGAGGCCAACGGCTTCTCGGCTTCGCCGCTCAAGTCGGGCGCCGCCACGGGACCCTTCCAATACGTCAAGGGGGCGCACCCGGGCTCTATCGGCTCGGTGGGATCTCTCGTCGGCGACGTGCAGTCAGCCAAGGACGCCTGGGTCGGCGAGAAGGCAACGATGCAGTCGCTCGGATACAACTTCACCTACGAGCGAAAGTACGAGCCGACCGAGACCGATTTCACGGCCGACATCGTCCAGATGAAGTCCAAGAACGTGAAGACGGTGGTGCTGATCGCCGCCGACGTGAAGGGCATCGCCCGCATCCAGCAGGCGGCCCAACAACAAGGGTGGCACCCCGACGTGTGGCTGCTCGGCGCGTCGGCCTACGACTCCACCTATATGCCCCTGGTCGGCAGCGCCGGCGAGGGCAGCCTGGTCTATCTGCCCACCGCCATGTACCTGGGCGAAGACTCGGGTGGGATCCCCGAGGTCGGCCTGTTCCAGACCTGGATGCGCCGCACCCACCCCGACGCCAATGCCGACCTGTTCGCGGCCTACGGCTGGTCGTCGGCCCGGCTCTTCGTGCAGGCCCTCCAGGCCGCCGGTCCCCGCGCCACGCGTCCATCGCTGCAGGCCGCCCTCAAGAGCATCCACCAGTTCAACGCCAACGGGTTCCTCGCCGCCGGCGACCCGGCCGGCAAGGGGCCGCCGACCTGCTACCTGATGGTCAAGGTCTCAGGTGGGCACTTCTCCCGGGTCGACGACCCGCCCAACGGCTACCGGTGTGATGGTTCGTACTTCGGCGGCTGAGCGCCCGTGACCACCTTCCTCTCCTTCACCATCGTCGGCATCGTGGTGGGCTGCATCTACGCCCTCACCTCCACGGGACTGGTCGTCACCTACATCAGCTCGGGAATCTTCAACTTCGCCCATGCCGGCATCGGGATGCTTGCCGCCTTCACCTACTGGGAGCTCACGGTCAAGGACGGCTGGCCCGTCCCGCTGGCCCTGCTGTTCGTCCTGTTCGTGCTCGCCCCCTTGACCGGCGTCCTCATCGACCGGCTGCTGATGCGCAACCTGCACGGCAAGCCGGAGGTGATCACGCTGGTCATCACGCTCGGCCTCATGCTGCTCCTGCTCGGCCTGGCGAACACGCGGTGGGATCCCGGGTTCCCCCGGACGATCCCCAAGTTCTTCGCCGGCCACCAGGTGAGCCTCTTCGGCGTGGTCGTGAGCTACCACCAGATCATCGTTGTGATAGTCGCCGCGGCCGTCGCTCTGGGCCTCCGGCTCTTTCTGTTCCGCACGCGCTCGGGCATCGCGCTCCGGGCGGTCGTCGACGACCCCGGGCTTGCTGCCCTCAACGGCGCCCCGCCCGCTCGGGTGCGGTCCATGGGGTGGGCCATCGGCGCCATGCTGGCATCGTTGGCTGGGATCCTCCTCGCCCCTCTGGTGACGCTCGACATCCTGCTGCTGACATTCCTCGTCATCAACGGCTTCGCCGCGGCGATCGTCGGCCGCCTTCGGAGCCTCCCCCTCACCTTCGGCGGGGGCCTGCTCCTCGGGCTGTTCGAGTCCTACGCCGTGGGCTACGTGCCCGGGAGCTTTCTCAGCCAGCTCCGCCCGACGTTGCCGATCATCTTCCTGTTCGTGATCCTGCTGCTCCAACCCCAGGACCGCCTGCGGGTGGGACGGGCGGCGGGTCGGCACAGGACGCGAGTGCCGACGCTGCGAACGACCCTGGTGGCGGCGGCGGTCTTCGCCGTGGCCGCCTGGATCGTGTCGGGGCAGCTGTCCCTGACGAACCTGATCACCGGCGGAGAGGGCCTGGTGCTGGCCCTGGTCCTGCTGTCGCTGTTGATGCTCACCGGCTACGGGGGACAGATCTCGGCCTGCCAGCTCACCTTCGTGGGCTTCGGGGCCTTCGCCATGGGCAAGCTTGGCCACGGGGGCTCGCTGCTCGGTGTGGTTGCCGCGGTGGGCCTGTCGGCCGCCGTCGGTGCGCTCGTGGCGCTGCCTGCCCTGCGACTGAAGGGCCTCTACCTGGCTCTGGCCACCTTCGCCTTCGCCCAAGCCATGGTCTATGTCTTCTTCGACAACAACAACGTGTTCGGCCAGGGCGGGGCCCTGCCCGTGGACCGCCTCCACCTGCCCGGGCTCTCGCTCCAGAGCGACCGGGCATTCTTCATGGCCTGCGCCGTCGTCTTCGCCGCCGCAGCCGTCGGGGTCCTGGCCGTGCGGCGGGCGTCGTTCGGCCGCCGGCTGGCGGCCATGTCCGACAGCCCCGCCGCATCGGCAACCCTCGGCATGAACATCACCTGGATGAAGCTGGCGGTGTTCACCATGTCGGCCGGGCTGGCGGGGCTCGCCGGCGTGCTCTACGGCGGCCTGCGCGGGTCGGTGGGCAGCAACGACTTCCAGACGCTCGCCAGCCTCTCCCTACTGTTGCTGCTGGCGATCTGGGGCCTCGACTCGGTGACAGGTGTGCTCCTCGCCGGGATCACCTATGCCCTGTTCCCGGTCATCCAGGCCCACGTCACGAGCATCCACAGCCTGCAGTTCCTTGCCGTCGGTCTCGGCGCCCTGAGCCTTGCCTGGAACCCCGACGGCACCATGAGCAAGCTGGCGCCCGCAGGCGCCGCGCTGCGGAGGTGGTGGTCGGCTCGCAGCGCGACACCGCTGCCGGCGGCTGACAAGGAAGATGCCGATCCGGAAGGCCAGCCCACCGAAGAGGAGGGGAGCCTTGCCGGCGTTGCAGGCTGAACGGGTCAGCGTGCGCTTCGGCGGGGTCGTCGCCGTGGACAGCGTCGACCTGTCGATCGAGGCCGCAGCCATCACCGGCCTGATCGGTCCCAACGGGGCGGGGAAGACGACGATCTTCAACGTCCTCGGCGGGCTCCAACAGCCGACGGAGGGCAAGGTCCTGCTCGACGGCAAGGACATCACCCGACTGAAGGCCCACGCCCGAGCCCGGCGGGGCATGGCGCGGACCTTCCAGCGCCTCGAGACATTCGGCTCGCTCAGCGTGCGGGACAACATCCAGGTGGCCGCCGAGATACGAAAGGGATGGGCTCGCGATCGCTCGAACCCGTCCGCCGTGGCCGACGAGCTCATCGGCCGCATCGGCCTGACCGGTGTGGCCGACGCCCGCGTCGACGCCCTACCGACCGGCACCGCCCGCCTGGTCGAGCTGGCGCGGGCGCTCGCCACCCGGCCGACGCTGCTCCTGCTCGACGAACCCGGCTCGGGCCTCGACCACCAGGAGACGGGTGTGCTCGGCAACCTGCTGCTCGACCTGGCCGCTGAGGGAATGGCCGTGCTGCTCGTGGAGCACGACGTGGAGCTCGTCATGCGGGTGTGCGACCGGGTGAACGTGCTCGACTTCGGCCGGCTCATCGCCGAAGGCACTCCGGCCGAGGTGCAGCGGGATCCTGCCGTCCAGGCGGCGTACCTCGGTGCAGGCGACGAGGCCACGGGCGAGCTCGACGACGTCGAGGAGGAGGTGGGAGCCAGATGACGGCCCCCGCCCTCGAGCTGCGCGATATCCGAGCCGCCTACGGCCGCATCGAGGTCGTGCACGGCGTGGACGTCGTGGTCCCTCGCTCGTCGGTGTTCGCCCTCCTCGGGCCCAACGGCGCAGGCAAGACCACCCTCCTCAAGGTGGCGGGCTGCCAGATGGAGCCCACCGCGGGCTGCGTGCACATCGCCGGGGTGCACGTGAACGGGGCGTCGCCGGAGGCCCTCGCCCGCCATGGCGTGTGCACCATCCCCGAGGGCCGCGGCGTGTTCGCCAACCTCACCGTGACCGAGAACCTGCGGATGATGACGTTCCGCAACGACCTGCGGCCCAAGGACGTCGAGGAGCGGGCCTTCTCACGCTTTCCCCGCCTCGGGGAACGCCGTCACCAGCTGGCAGGCACGCTGTCGGGAGGTGAGCAGCAGATGCTGGCCATGGCCCGGGCGGTCACGACCGACCCCGCACTCCTGCTGCTGGACGAGATCTCGATGGGCCTGGCGCCGCGCATCGTGGCCGAGCTGTACGACCTGGTCGGTCAGCTGGCGGCCGACGGGATCGCCATCCTGCTGGTCGAGCAGTTCGCCCGTACCGCCATGGCGGTGGCCGACTTCGCCGCCGTGATGGCCCAGGGGCGGATCACCCGTGTCGGGGAGCCGGCGGATGTGACCGACGCCGTCTCCGGCGCCTACTTCGGGGAGGTGGCATGAGGAGAGGCGGCATGAGCGGCGTGAGCGTGAAGGGGGCCCTCAGACGGCGGCGGGGGCGGTCGATGCTCGCAGCCGGTCTCGTCCTCGTCGCCACCGGCGGGGTGGGCCTGGCCACCACGCTCACGGCCCACGCCGACCAGTCGGGAACGTCCGCGTTCGGCGGGTACTCGATCACGGCCACGGCGCCGGGTGTCGAGGTCACCGAGGACGAGCCCAGCGCCCAGGCCCATCCGGAGGCCCAGGGGGCGGTCCCCGAGACCTCGTCGCTCCTGTCGTCGGGGCCGGTGGGCTACGCCTTGTCCACCGTGGCCTGGCCCGGCGCCACCGGCGCCAACGGAGGCCAGCTCGTGTCGCTGCTGTTCCCCGGTCCCGCGGGCGCCGTGGTCCCGGTGCCCGACGCCGTGACGGGGCTGGTCAAGGGCGAGGCCTCGCTCCTCGACTATCCGATCCGGGCCGAGGCCCGCACAGGCACGAGCCCCGACGCCAGCTACAACCAGGTGCCGGCGGCCGATCTCACGGCCCACGCCGACGCCAACCGGGTCGAGGGTCTGGCCCAGCTGAAGGGGGCGGACCAGCCCGGCGGAGCCACCTACGGCACCATGCGCTCCGACAGCGCCAGCACGCTGACCAACAACCAGGCCAAGGCCGTCGCCAGCAGCACGGTCGACAACATCGTTCTGGCCGGCGGGGCGGTGAAGATCGCCTCGGTCTCCAGCACGGCCCAGGCCGTCAGCGACGGCAGCAAGTCGACGACGAGCGGCGGCACGACGGTGGCGGACATGACCATCGGCGGCCAGCGGGCCTACTTCGACCAGACCGGCGTGCACGCCGGCGCGGCCGGCCAGCCGGCCAACGCGGCGGCCGACCAGATCCTCAACCAGGCGCTCGCCGGCTTCGGCATGAAGACCTTCGTCGGCGCGCCCCAGAGCCAGACAGGTGGGGCCACCGCGAGCTACACGGCGGGCTCGCTGGTGTTCACCTGGATCCCACCCAGCAATCCCAACCAGAACGTCTTCACCGTGACCCTCGGGGGCGCTCGGGTAGCGGTCAACGCCACGCCGACCTTCCAGAGCGGCGCCACGACCGACGCCGGCACGGCAGGGACCGACACCGGCGCAGGGACCGGAGCGGCGGCGGCGACAGGCAGCGACACCGGCGGAGCGGGCTCGTCGGACCTGGCCGGCTCCACCCCGCTCGCCGGCGCCGCGCCCGCGGCGGGCCCATCGGGCGGCAACGGCGGACAGACCCAGCCGACCGGGACCGTCGGCACCTCGCCGGTGGCGTTCTTCGGGGGCATCGGCAGCGCGTGGATCGTGCTGACCGTGGCCGGCGCGGCCTTGGTTGCACTGGGCGCGCGGCGCCTCGCTGACGACCTTCTCACCGGGCGCACCGCGACCAGCTGCCCTCTCGACGACTAGCAGGAGCCAGCCATGGCGACGACCATTCCTTCACCCTCGGCCCATCAGAGTGGGCGCGGCGCCCCCGAGCCCCGGACACCGGGCCCCGACCCCGCTCCATCCGGCCCTGCTGACCGGATCGACGGCCAGCAGGCCCGCCTGGCCGACAGCCTGGCCCGGCTGCGCCGGCGGACCAAGTTGGTGGCGACCGAGCGCTGGCTGCTCGTCGCCGGCAGCGTCATGGTTCCCCTAGGCGGCATCCTGGTCATCCTGGGATGGTTCGGCGCCTCCCACACGGGCCGGCTGTTCGAGCAGATCCCCTACATGATCTCGGGCGGGCTCTTCGGTCTGGTGCTCGTGGTCGCAGGGGGGTTCTCCTACTTCGGCTACTGGCTCGCCCGCCTGGTGTCCGACGAACGCCACCAGAGCCATCAGCTCCTCGAGGCGCTCGAGCGGATCGAGGGCCATCTCGCCAACGGCTCGACGGCACCGGCGCGGGCCACAGCGTCCGCCCCGGCTCGGGCGCCGCTGTCCTCGACGCGGCCGGAGTTCGTCGCCACCACCAGCGGCTCCCTCTACCACCGGCGGGACTGCCTGGTGGTCGCCGACCGCCCCGCACAGGAGCTTCGGTCCGTGCGGGCCGGTGCCAGGGGCCGTTCCCCGTGCCGGATCTGCCTGCCGTTCGAAGAGGGTGAGCCCGAGGCTCGAGAGCTGGCGTCCGACCCGGCCCCGCGTGATTGACTGTCCTCCGACGCCGCGCGACGGGAGCTGCAGATGATATTCGTCGATGCCGATGCCCACGTGGCCGAGGGCACCTCGCTGGGTCGAGCGGTGCTCGAGCGGTGGCCCGATCACCTGGCGGTGCGCACCGACGGCCGTCGGGCGCTCACCATCGAGGGGCGCAACTATCCCGAGCCGGAGGGTCCCGGCGCGGGATGCCCGCCTGAGCACGGGCTGAGCCGGGCACCGGGCATCAACCCCCACACCGTCGACGGGGTGCTGGCCGACGCCGACCGCGACGGCATCGACACCATGGTCCTGTTCCCGAGCTTCGGGCTGTGCGCGCCAAGTCTCGAGGACCCGGGCTTCGCCGCCGGCTTCGCCAGCTTCTACAACGAGTGGCTGGCCGGGTGGTGCGCCGAGGGCGGCGGGCGGCTGCACGGTGTGGCCGTGGCCCCGATCGAGTGGCCCGAGACCGCTGTCGAGGTGATGACCGCGGCCAAGGACGCCGGCCTGGTGGCCACGATGATCCCTCCCGCCCTCAAGACCCGAAACCTCGACCATCCCGATCTCGACCCCTTCTACGCGGCGGCGGAGGATCTCGGCATGCCGCTGGCAGTGCACGGGGCACCTGGGATCCACTTGCCCAAGATCGGAGTCGACCGGTTCGACAACTACATCCAGGTCCACTGCATCAGCTTCCCGTTCGACCAGATGACGGCCATGACCGCGCTCGTGAGCGGGGGCGTCTTCGACCGCCACCCCGGCCTGCGGGTGGCCTTCCTCGAAGCCGGTGTGGGATGGGTGCCCTACTTCCTGGACCGGATGCACGAGCACTACGAAAAGCGCGGGGACTGGATCCCCGGAGGCTGGACGCGCGATCCCAACGAGTACCTGCGCGCGGGCAATGTCTTCGTCACCTGCGAACCGGACGAGCCGATCCTCCCGGGAGTGATCGACGTCCTCGGCGCCGACTTCGTGATGTTCGCCAGCGACTATCCCCACTGGGACGGTGACTGGCCCGAGAGCACCAAGCATCTCCGCAGCCGAGGCGACATCAGCGACGAGGACCGGGCCAAGATCGCGGGAGCGAACGCCCAGCGCTTCTACGGCCTCGCCTAGTCACGTTGATCAGAGGCCTACGGGTCGTCGACCTGTCCACCGAGATCGCCGGACCGTACTGCTCCAAGCTGCTGGCCGACGCCGGCGCCGACGTGGTGAAGGTCGAGACGGGCGACGGTGATCCGATGCGCTCCTGGACGGCATCGGGAGCCAAGCTCGGGGACGACGACGGGGCACTGTTCCGCTTTCTCAACACCTCCAAGCGCTCGGTCATCGGCGCGCTCGGGGACAGCGCCGTCGACGAGCTGGTCGGCGCGGCCGACCTCGTGGTCGAGAGCGCGGCGCCTGGCGCCGTCGACGTCGAGGCGCTGCACGACGCGAATCCCGGCCTCACCGTGCTGTCCATCTCCCCCTTCGGCCGCCGGGGCCCCTGGTCGGAGCGGCCCGCCACGGAGTTCACTCTGCAGGCGTGGTGCGGCTCGACCGGCGGCCGGGGCGTCCCCGACGGGCCTCCCCTGTACGCCGGGGGACGCCTGGGCGAGTGGGTGGGTGGCGCCTACGCGGCCGTCGCCGCCATGGCGGGTGTCGCCCGCGGCCGCCGGCGCGGACGGGGCGAGCACGTCGACCTCTCGCTGCTCGAGTGCATGTGCATGTCGATGAACACCTACGCGCCCCTGTTCGCCAGCTTCACGGGCTGGAAGCCGGCGGCGGGTCCGGCCCGGACGGTCGAGCTCCCGTCCATCGAGCCGACGGCGGACGGCTACGTCGGATTCTGCACGATCACCGGTCAGCAGTTCCGTGACTTCCTCATCCTCATCGAGCGTCCCGACCTCCTGGACGACCGGGACCTGGCGTCTGCTCCGGGGCGCACCCGGCGCATGCGGGAGTTCCTGGACGCCGTGCACCCCTGGACCCGGGGCCGCACCACCGAGGAGATCATCGAGCTCGCCACCCTTCTGCGGATACCAGTGGCGCCGATCGGCACGGGCGACACGGTCACCGGCTTCGAGCACTTCAGGGAGCGGGGCGCGTTCGTGAACAACCCGGGCGCCGATTTCGTCCAGCCGAGGGTTCCCTACCGGATCGGCGACACACCTCGGGTTGCTTTCGGCCCCGCACCGACGCTCGGCGAGCACACGGGACAGGTGGCGTGGGGCCCGCGGAGCGGCGAGGAGCCGGGCCTCGAATCCACGCCCGACCCGCTCCCGTTGGAGGGCGTGCGGGTGCTCGACTTCACCGCGTTCTGGGCGGGGCCGGCGGCCACCCACATGCTGGCCGCCCTCGGCGCCGACGTGATCAAGGTGGAGTCGATCCAGCGACCGGACGGCATGCGCTTCACGACGACGGCGCGCCCCACGACCGACCGCTGGTGGGAGTGGGGGCCGGTGTTCAACGGCGCCAACGCGGGCAAGCGCGGCGTTACCCTGGACATGACCCGGCCCGAAGGCCTCCAGTTGGCCAAGGGCCTGGTCGCCTGGGCCGACGCCGTGGTGGAGAACTTCTCGCCGCGGGTCATGGAGGGCTTCGGCCTGGACTGGGAGGCCGTGGCGGCCGCCAACCCGCGAGCGATCCTGGTGCGGATGCCCGCCTTCGGGCTCAGCGGCCCCTGGCGGGACCGCACCGGCTTCGCCCAGACCATGGAACAGGTCAGCGGCATGGCCTGGGTGACCGGGCTCGCCGACGGACCACCGCTCATCCCACGAGGGACCTGCGACCCCATGGCGGGCATGCACGCGGTGCTGGCCCTGCTGGTCGCCCTGGACGAGCGCCAGCGGACCGGCAACGGCACGATGGTCGAGATGACCATGGTCGAGGCGGCCCTCAACGCTGCCGCCGAGCAGGTGGTCGAGCGATCCGCGTACGGAGCGGTGCTGCATCGGGACGGCAACCGCGGCCCGGTAGCCGCCCCGCAGGGCGTCTACGCGTGTCGCGGCGACGAGCAGTGGGTCGCCCTGGCCGCGGCCACCGACGAGCAGTGGCTGGGCCTGCGCCGTTCGCTCGGTGATCCCGACTGGGCGGCCGATCCGGCCCTGGCCCGGGCGGCGGGCCGGCGGGGCGCTCACGACCGGCTCGATGAGGCGCTGGCCCGATGGTGCGCCGACCGGGACCGGGATCCCCTCATCGAGCTCCTGGCCGACCACGGGGTTCCGGCGGCGCCGGTTGTGGCCCCACGCGACATTGCGCACAATCCGCAGATGCGGGCGCGGGGCTTCTTCGAGACCGTCGACCACCCAGTGGTGGGCACCCACGATCTGCCGGGACTTCCCTTTCGTCTGAGCGATCGAGAAGGCGCCTGGCTGCGATCGCCACCGCCCACGCTCGGGCAGCACAACGAGGAGGTGCTGCGCGTCGTGCTCGGCCTGGGCGACGACGAGATCGAGGCGCTGCGGTCCGACGGGATCATCGGCGACCGCCCGGTCGGGGTGTGACCGTGCCGCACCCTGCCCCGGACTGGGGCCACGCCACCACCTACGAGGACGTCAGCGGCGAGATCGCGGTCGTCGGCGTAGGCGAGTCCGACCACACCCGGGCGTCGGGCCGGACCAGCGGACAGATCGCGGCCCAGGCCGTCGAACGGGCGCTCGATGACGCAGGTCTGCTTCCTTCCGACATCGACGGCATCATGTACGCCCCGTTCGCGGGCGACCAGCTCGACGAGGACGCCTTCCACCGCCACTTCGGGACCTCGCAGGAGATGTGGGTGTCGAAGCGAGGTGGCGGCATGGTGTGGGCGGCGACGGCGGCCCACGAGGCCGCACTCGCCATTCGCGAGGGCCGCGCCCGCCACGTGCTGAACACCTTCGCCGTGGCCTGGGCGACCCGCCGGTCGGAGATGGTCGGCGGACCGGGCGAGTCCCACGCCCAGGAGCTGTTCAAGCAGAGCCTGGAGGTGCCGTTCGGGTGGTTTCCACAGCCGGTCTACTTCGCCACTATCGCCCAGCGTCACATGCACGAGTTCGGCACCACCCAGGAGCAGCTGGGCGCGGTGGCCGTGGCCTGCCGGCGCCACGCCAACCTCACGCCCAGCGCCGTCATGCACGGACGTCCGCTCACTCTCGAGGCCTACCTGGCGTCGCCGACGATCGTGGACCCGTTCCGCAAAGAGGACTGCTGTCTCATCTCCGACGGCGGCGGCGCCTACATCATGTCCGCGTCCGATCGGGCCAGGGACCTCCGCCAACCCCTGGTCGAGGTGGCGGGCGTCGGGCTGGGCAACTCCGATACCGGTGTCCACTGGGCCGAGCAGCGGGCGTTCACGTCGACGCCGCAGGTGTTCGCCGCCCCCGGAGCGTTCTCGATGGCGGGAGTGGCTCCCGCCGACGTCGACGTGCTGACCCTCTACGACCCCTTCACCATCCACGCCATAATGCAGATCGAGGACATGGGCTTCTGTGCCAAGGGCGAGGGCGGGCCCTTCGTGGAAGGAAAGGCCCTCGATCACGACGGCGGCGGGCTGCCCTACAACACCCATGGCGGTCTCCTGTCACACGCCTACGTGCTCGGTATCGCCCACGTGGTAGAGGTCGTCCGCCAGCTTCGGGGCCAGGCGGCGGCCCAGGTGCCCGATGCCGCGGTGGGCGTTTACGGCGGCTACACCGGTCCCCAGGCGTCCACCGTCGTGCTCCGGCGGGCATGACACGCTGATGCGCCCGGACTTCCCTCTCCCCGACACCGAGTGGGAGCCGACACGCGAGTACTGGGCGGCGGCCGCCCGGGGGGAGCTCGCCGTCCCCCGCTGCCGCGCCTGCGGCGCCTACGCGTGGTACCCGGCGCAGTCGTGCCCGGCCTGTGGGCACTCTTCGTTTACGTGGACGACGATGAGCGGGCGGGGCCAGCTGTTCGCATGGACCGTCGTGCGCCACGCCTTCCTGCCGCAGTTCTCGGCCGAGGTGCCCTACGTGCCCGCGCTGGTTGCCCTCGACGAGGACCCGGCGGTGCGCATCGTCACCAGGATCGTCGACTGCGATCCGACGCATCTCAGCGTCGACCTGCCGGTGAGGGTCGTGTTCCGGCCGCTGTCGTTCCCCGGCATCGATCGCGAGGTGATCGCGCCCTACTTCACGCCCGAGCAGGGCTAGTGGTGATGATGCCCTGGACCCTCACGGGGTCCCGGAGCCCCCTGTCAACACCCGGGCTGGCCGGGGTGCCCGCAGCACTGCGAGTGGGTGCGCAGCTTCGTGAGGTTGTTGGTCAGTGCCATCCGCAGCTTGGTCCCGACCGGAGCGTCGTACTCGACGAAGTTGCGGAGGGAGGTTCGGATGCTCGGCCGGTCCATGGCCACGAGGGTACCGGGGAACACCTGGGCCGTCCTTGCGTGTTGTAGGGGGGACAATGTCGCTGCCCTCTCTCCGTGAGCTGTTCTCCTTTCCCAACCCGGTCAACGAGGTCTCGGCCCGCCTCGTGGCGGCCGGGGTTGTCGTCATGACCGTCGTCGCAATCGCAGCCGACCAGCCTTGGCTCCTCGCCCTCATCGCCTACGGCTTCGTGGCCAGGGCCCTCACCGGGCCGAGCCTGAGCCCGCTCGGCCAACTGGTGACGCGGGCGATCACGCCTCGCCTCCCCGTGCCGGGCCGCCCTGTCCCTGGACCGCCGAAGCGCTTCGCCCAGGCCGTGGGCGTTGCCTTCAGCGTCAGCGCCGCCGTGCTCGCCCTCGGCTTCGGGCTGCGGGGAGCGGCGTACGCCGTCATGGGCGGGCTGCTGGTGGCGGCGAGCCTCGAGGCCTTCCTCGGCTACTGCCTGGGCTGCAAGATCTTCGCCCTGCTGATGCGGGCCGGTGTCATACCCGAGAGCGTGTGCGAGGAGTGCAACGACATCTGGGGGCGCCCGGCCGCCGAGCGTCAGGCTGCCTGAGCAGCTTTGAGCAGCTCGGCCAGGGCATCGCGGAGGTGGTCCGCCAGGTCCCAGATGTCGGGCATGGTCTCCCGGCATGCGACCAGGCCGAACCCCAAGCGGTCGACATAGCTCCACACCGTGATGTTGAGCCCGATCCCCTCGAGGATGGGGCCCATCGAGTACAGGTCGAGCAGGCGCCCTCCGGCGATGTGGAGAGGCTGGCGGGGCCCCGGCACGTTGGAGACAACCAGGTTGATCGGCGGGCGATGTCGATCGGCAAGCCGCAGCCGCGAGTACAGGCGCATCCAGGCCGCGAAGATGCGCGGCGGGGTGATCTCGCTCCAGTCGATGAGCAGCTCGCTGCCCAACGCGTCCTGCACCTCCTTGGCCGCCTGGGTGACGTCGTGGATGGCCCGCAGGCGCTCGACCGGGTCGGCGATATCGGTCCGCAGCGACGTGAACAGGTTGGAGACCTTGTTGCCTCCCAAGCGCTGCTCCTGGTCGGCGGTACCGGCCGAGACGGGCACGCCGGCGAGCAGGGGGCGATCGGGTAGCTCGCCGCGGTCGTCGAGGTAACGCCGGAGGGCACCGGCGCACAACGCCAGGACCACGTCGTTCACCGTGGCATCGAAGGCCCGGCGAACCGCCTTGACCTCATCGAGTGGGAGCGACGTCATGGCGAACCACCGGTTCGGGGTCAGCGCCCGGTTGAACGAGGTCCGCGGCGTGCTGAACGGCAGGGGTGGCGACAGGGCTCCGGAGCGCCTCCGGCGGATGACCGCGGCGAGTCCCGAGACCGTCCTGCGCAGCAGGCCGGGCAGGCTGGCGAGGTTGCGGAGAAGGTCCCGGAGGCCGTCGACCAGGCGCTCGGTGGGCGGCGGGATGGCCTCGGACCGCCACGGGGCCGAAGGCGGAGCGACCGGCCTGGGGTCGGCCTCGGCCTCGAGGACGTTGGCGAGCATGGCCGCTGCGGCCACCCCGTCGGCAACGGCGTGGTGGATCTTGGCGACGAAGCCGATGTGGTCGTGCTCGATACCCTCGACGACCCACAGCTCCCAGAGCGGGTAGCGCCGGTCGAGCTGGCGGCTGGCGATGTCGGAGATCAGCTCGCCCAGCTGGCGGGGGCCGCCGGGAGCGGCGATCTGGGCCCGGTGGAGGTGGTGGGCAAGGTCGAACTCCGGGTCCTCGACCCAAAGGGGATGGTGCAGACCCCCGGGGACCTCGACCAGGCGGCGCCGAAAGGGTGGAACCAGGTGGAGCCGTTCCCCCAGGACCTCGCCGACCCGCGCGAACGAGTACCCGCCGGGGACCGTCGTGGGGTCGACGATCGAGATCTTCAGGGTGTGCATGTGCAGCGTCGGGGTCTCCATGTACAAGAACCCGGCGTCGATGCCGGTGAGCCGCTCCACGACGTCCTATGCCGTGGCGGAGACGGCTGGCCTGTCGGCCAGCCCCGACGAGACGAGGGCGCTGTCGACGAAGTCGCCGAGCTCGCGTGCCCAGTAGAAGCCGACGTGGTTGCCCGGGTACCAGTGGATGGTGGGTCGGTCCCAGTGGAGCCACAGCCGCTGGGCCTGTCCGGGGGTGGCCAGGCGGTCGGCGAGCCCGGCGTAGATGAACCGACCCGAGTGCGGCACGCGGGATCTGAGGACCAGCGGCGAGATCACCCTGTGGATCCGGCTCGCCTCCTCGCCGAGGAGGTGGTGCTCGGCGGCCCGGCGCCGAACCTGGGGCGGAGAGTGATGGAAGAACAGGTGCGGCAGGTCGGCCGCCGGGATGCCGGCGATGGCACAGCCCAGACCGTCCTCCAGCCCGGCCAGGAGGGCGGTCATGTAGCCGCCGAGGGAGATGCCGTAGAGGCCGATCGCCGGCGCTCCCTCGCTCCTGACCCAGCCCAGCAGCCGACGTATGTCCCAGACGCCCTGGGCGATCCCGTGGATGCTGTTGAGGATGTCGAACGACAGCAGGCTGTCCGAGCCCAGCCGGCTGATCTTTCGAGGGCCGTGGCAGGGCAGGACCGGCAGGAGGAGGTTCAGCCCGAGGTCGCGATGAAGGCGCAGGGCACGGAAGGCCGGGAGGTCGAGCATGGCGCTCCCGGTCCCGAAGCCGTGCAGGCACACGAGCCAGGGCCGGGGCGGGCCGGGATGGCGGAGGACCCACGCGTGGGCCGTCCGGTTTGGCGTCATGTCCAGCCATCGCCGCCGGCCCGGCTCCCCCTCGTGCGGCTCGTAGCCGCTTTCGAACCACAGGTGCTCGTACGAGATCCCCCGCGTCCAGGCCAGGTCGAGCGGCCTGCAGGCCTCGATGGTGGGCGACGACAGGGCCGGCGGGTCAGGGTGGTAGGAGGTGGTATCGGTCAGCCATCCCCGGCTCTCGAACAGGTCGGCCGCCTCGAGGACCTCTCGCCCGACGCGCTCGTAGTCGGCGCGGTGCGGGTAGCGCTTCGGGCTCTTCATGACGGCCAGGAGCAGCTCGTCCATCGCCACCTGGGCCGCCAGCCCGGCGCTCGGTTGCGGCGAGGGCGGATAGGCGGGGATGGGTGGCCGCCGGCTGCGGGCCCAGGAGCGGGCCACGAACGCAGCTGTACGCGGCGCGGTCATGGCGATGCGGACGGGGGGTTCGGCAGCGCGAACCAGCAGCCGGTACACCTCGGCCGGCAGCGGCCTCCCAGCTGACCCCCTCTGCGACCCAGCTGACCCCGTCTGCGACCCCGCCTCACCCTCACGGCCACCAACTAGCATGCTCCTGATGGTACGTCAGGATGCTGGGGATCCGACACGACCATCTCGGACGTTCAACCTCTGTGACCTGTTCGAGCTGGTGGCCGACGCCATTCCCGACCGCGAGGCGCTCGTCGCGGGTGAGAGTCGGCTGACGTACGCCGGGCTCGACCGGCGGGCCAACCGTCTCGCCCATCACCTGCAGTCAGCCGGGGTCCGAGCCGGCGACCACGTGGGGCTCCAGCTGCTAAACGGCGCCGAGTACGTCGAAGCCATGCTGGCCGCATTCAAGATCAGGGCCGTACCCATCAACGTCAACTACCGCTACGTCGACGCCGAGCTGGCTCAGCTCTTCGATGACGCGGACCTCGTGACCGTCGTCCTCCACCGGCAGTTCTCCCCCCGTGTCGCCGCGGTGGCCCCAGACCTTCCGCTGCTGCACAGCCTGGTGGTAGTGGACGACGGGACCGACGAGCGGTGTCCCGCCGGTGCGGTCGGCTACGAGGAGGCGGTGGCTGCCGGGCGGCCGGACCGGGACTTCCAACCTCGTTCGAGCGACGATATCTACTGCGCCTACACGGGCGGCACCACCGGGATGCCCAAGGGCGTGCTCTGGCGTCACGAGGACATCTTCTTCGCCGCCATGGGCGGAGGCGACCCTCTCCAGTCGGGCGACTTCATCAGCCGGCCCGAGGAGCTGGTCGAGCGGCTCCCCGACACCGGGCTGGTCACGCTGGCCACGCCGCCGTTGATGCACGTGAGCGCCCATTGGCTGGCGTTCACGTCGCTCTTCGGCGGTGGCAGGCTCGTGGTCACGCCCCACGGCCGCTTCGATCCCGAGACGATCTGGACCCTGATCGGGCGCGAGGGGGTCAACGTCCTCGTGATCGTGGGTGATGCCATGGCCCGCCCCCTCGCCGACGCCCTGGCCGGGGCGGGCGAGCCGTACGACACGTCGACGCTGATCGTGATCGGGTCCGGCGGCGCGATCCTGTCTCCTTCCACCAAGCAGGCGCTGTCATCGCACCTGCCGAACGCATTGATCGTGGACGGCTTCGGGGCGTCAGAGACGGGCACCGTCGGGAGCCGGTCGAGCCTGCCCGGCTCGTCGGCCGGCGACGACCTGCCCCGGTTCACCCTCAACGAGCAGACCACGGTGCTCGACGACCAGCTCCGGCCCGTTGTCCCCGGTTCGGCGGTGACCGGCCGCCTGGCCCGCCGGGGGCACATCCCGCTCGGCTACTACAAGGACGAAGCCAAGACGGCGAGCACCTTCGTCGAGGTCGACGGCGTGCGCTGGGTGCTGCCCGGCGACATGGCCACGGTCGAAGAGGACGGTACGGTCGTGCTGCTCGGTCGGGGCTCGGGGAGCATCAACACCGGCGGTGAGAAGGTCTACCCCGAAGAGGTCGAGGCGGTCCTCAAGAGTCACCCGGCGATCTTCGACACCGTCGTCGTCGGTGTGCCCGACGAGCGTTGGGGGGAGCGGGTGGTCGCCGTGGTCGAGCCCCGCACCGGTAAGCACCTGGAGCTGGACGACATCCGGTCCTGGTCTCGGGAGCGGATGGCGGGATACAAGGTCCCGCGCCAGCTGCTGGTGGTGGACAAGATCCTTCGATCGCCCAGCGGCAAGGCCGACTACCGCTGGGCTCGCGACCGCGCCATCGAGCCGGTCGCCTCGCCAAAGGGGGCATAGATGAGACGACTTTCCGGTCTCGACTCCATCTTCCTGTACGCCGAGACACCGTCGATGCACATGCACGTGACGGGGGTGATCCTCCTCGACCCGTCGACGATGCCGGGCGGCTACTCGATCGACACCGTCAAGCAGATGCTGACCAGCCGCATGCACCTCCTGCCGCCATTTCGCGAGCGGGTCATGACCGTGCCCTTCCAGCTGGCCCACCCCCTTCTCATCGAGGACCCGGCCTTCGACATCGACAACCATCTCTTCCGGATCGGCGTACCCGCGCCGGGGACGCTTCAGGACCTCGCCGAGCTCGTCGGCAACATCGCCAGCCGCCCCCTCGACCGGAGCAAGCCCCTGTGGGAGATGTGGGTGGCCGAGGGGCTGGAGCACGGTTATGTGGCACTCATCGCCAAGATGCACCATTGCGTCATCGACGGAGTGTCGGGTGCCGACCTCATGGTGCACCTGTTCGACCTCGAGCCCGACACCAAGGTGGAACCGCCCGAGCAGGAGTGGCAACCCGAGCACAAGCCCTCGGATGTCGAGCTCGTCACCCACTCGGTCGCGTCCCGCATCCGTCACTGGCCGCAGGTGTTCCCGACAATGGCCCGGACCGGTCGGTCGGCCCTGGAGCTGCTCCGCGTGGTCCGGCGCAACGAGGGCCCGGCGGCCACACTGCCCTTCACCGCTCCCCGCACGAGCTTCAGCGGCGCAGTCACCCCGCACCGGGCGGTCGCTTTCGGCAAGGCCTCCCTCGACGACTTCAAGCTGGTGAAGAAGGTCTACGGCACGACGGTCAACGACGTCGTGCTGGCTGCCTGCGCCGGCACCATGCGCAAGTGGCTGATCGCGCACGACGACCTGCCCGAGAAGTCCCTCGTGGCGTCCGTGCCGGTCTCGGTCCGCTCGGATGACAAGCAGGACCAGCCCGGCAACCAGCTCTCGGCCATGTTCGTCGGGCTGCCGGTGCACATCGAGGACCCGATCGAGCGGCTGTTGCACATCCGGAGCGACACCAAGTCGGCCAAGGACGTCCACGGTGCGATCGGCGCCGATGCCCTCCAGAACTGGGCCGAGTTCGCGGCACCGGCCGTCTTCGCCCGGGCCGCCCGCTTCTACTCGGCCAGCAAGCTGGCCGACCGCCATCCGGTCGTGCACAACCTGGTCATCTCCAACGTCCCCGGACCGCCTGTCCCCCTGTACAGCGCCGGCGCCCGCGTCCTGGCCGTCTATCCGTTCGGGCCGATCATCGAAGGAGCAGGGCTCAACCTCACCGTGCTGTCCAACATGGGTTCGGTCGACTTCGGCGCGATCGCCTGCCGGGAGATGGTCCCCGACCTGTGGGACATCGCCACCGGTTTCACCGAGGCCGTCGAGGAGCTGCGCAAGCTGGCGGAGGAACGCCAGGGCACCCGATCAGGCGGGTGAGGCCCCGATAACCCTCGGCGCCTGGGCGCTCTCGACGAGGTCGCGGACCACGGGGCCGAGCTTGGCCGGGTCCCAGCGGTCCTCCTGGTCGATGGACGGGCCCCGTCGCCACCCCTCGGCCACCGCGATCAGCCCGCCGAAGATCTCGAAGACCCGCCCGGTGACGTCCTTGGACTCGGCACTCCCGAGCCAGGTCACCAGGGGAGCCACGTTCTCGGCCGCCATCTTGTCGAAGCCTTCCTCGGGCTTGGCCATGATCTCGGGGAACAACGACTCGGTCATCCGTGTGCGGGCCATGGGAGCAATGGCGTTCGCGGTCACGCCGTAGCGGCCGAGCTCGGCCGAGGCCACGACGGTGAAGGCGGCGATGCCGGCCTTGGCCGTGGAGTAGTTGGTCTGCCCCACGTTGCCGTAGAGCCCGGCGGCCGAGCTGGTGTTGATGATCCTGGCGTCGGCCGGCTCGCCCCCCTTGGCCAGCTCCCGCCAGTGGACGGCGGCGTGGTGGCTGACGCAGAAGGTGCCCTTCAAGTGCACGCGCATGACCAGATCCCAGTCGTCCTCGGTCATGCTCACCAGCATCCGGTCCCGAAGGATGCCCGCGTTGTTGACCACCACGTCAAGGCGTCCCCAGGTCTCGAGGGCGGTCGAGATCAGGTGCTGTGCGCCCTGCCAGTCGGCCACGTCGTCCCCGTTGGCCACCGCCTCCCCACCGCCAGCGCGGATCGCGTCGACGACCTCGCCGACGACCCCCGACGACCCACCCGTCCCGTCCACCTCGGCGCCAAGGTCGTTGACCACGACCTTGGCGCCCTGGCGGGCGAACTCGAGCGCGTGGCCCCGGCCGATGCCGCGACCCGCGCCCGTCACGATGACCACCCGACCGTCACAGATGCCACTCATGGCCCGAGTAGAACACATGCCAGTTTTCCCGACAAGTTCGGCCACTCGCTGTCTCCCTGGGGGTGCGGGGCAGGAATCGTGGTGATTTTCACCTTTCGTGAAGTCCCTTTTGCATGTCTCTGCACACTGGCATTTCGATCACCGGCGGCTCGCAGAGCAACGTCGTCAACGGCAACTTCGTAGGGACCACAGCGAACGGGGATGGGGCGATCGGCAACGGTCTTGACGGAGTATCTGTCAGCGGGTCCGACAACAACCAGTTGATCGGTTGTCAGTTCGTGAACAACCCGTTCGTCTATTACGCAACCACCAGAACGGCATCGAGGTCCGCGACACGGTCAACGGGTTCATCACCTTCAACACCTTCGGTGGTCTGCTGGCCTTCAAGGGAGCCGCCGCGAACGGCAACGACGGCCTGCTCATCACGTCCGCCGGAGGCAACAACGAGGTTCGGACGAACGTCTTCTCGGGGAACGACGACAACGGCATCGAGCTGGCGGGCAATGCCTCGGGGGTGAAGGTCGATCCCGACATCGTCGGGCTGACGACGAACGGCAAGACTCCCGCAACCTCCTGACCAGCAACTTCATCGGGGTGAACCGATTGCGCCAGCCCCTCCCCGACGGTGGCCTGGCGGTCGCCAACACCGGCACCCTGAACTTGCTCTTCGGCAACTCGATCTTCCCCTGATCTCCCGCCCACGCTCGAGCTGACATAGAATCAGATCCAGGCTCCCGCGCCGAGGAGGACTGCCCGTGGAGATCTCTGACGTGGACCTGGCCGACAAGGACGTCTTCGTCCGCGGCGTGCCCCACGACATGCTGACGACCCTGCGATCCAAGGCGCCGATCTGCTGGCAGGACGAGCCCGACGGCTCGGGCTTCTGGGCCGTCACCCGCTACGAGGACGTGGTGGCCATCAACCGCGACTGGGAGACCTACTCTTCCAACCGGGGCAGCGCGCTGCTCATGGACCAGGACGAGGAGATGCTGGCCCAGCAGCGCATGATGATGCTCAACATGGACCCGCCCATGCACACCCGCTACCGGCTCCTCGTGAACAAGGGGTTCACCCCGAGGATGGTTGGCCGCCTCGAGGATCGGGTCCGGGTGCTGGCGGGGGAGATCGTCGACGCCGTGGCTGCCAAGGGCGAGTGCGACTTCGTCACCGACATCGCAGCCGAGCTGCCCCTCCAGGTGATCGCCGAGATCATGGGCGTCCCCCAGGAGGACCGCCACCTCGTGTTCGACTGGAGCAACCGGATGATCGGCTCCGAGGACCCGGAGTACCAGACCACCGAGGAAGGCGCGATGGAGGCGTCGACCGAGCTCTACGCCTACGCCCACGAGCTGGCGGCCCAGAAGCGGTCCTCGCCGAGGGACGACATCATCAGCGTCCTGCTCGGGTCCGAGGTGAACGGGGAGAAGCTCAGCGAGCTCGAGTTCGACCTCTTCTTCCTGCTCTTGGCGGTGGCCGGCAACGAGACCACCCGCAACCTCATCGCCCACGGGATGCTCGCCCTCATCGAGCATCCCGACGAGCGGGCACGCCTGCTGAAGGATCCGTCCCTCCTGCCGAGTGCCATCGAGGAGATGCTGCGGTGGGGGACGCCGGTCATGCATTTCCGCCGGACGGCCCAGCGCGACATCGAGATCCTCGGCCAGCCCGTCGCCGAGGGCCAGAAGGTCGTGATCTGGTACATCTCTGCCAACCGGGACGACACCGTGTTCCCCGACCCGTTCCGCTTCGACGTCGGGCGCTCCCCCAACGAGCACATCTCCTTCGGAGGCGGGGGTCCCCACTTCTGCCTCGGCGCCAACCTCGCCCGGCTCGAGATCCGGGTCATCTTCGACGAGGTGCTCCGTCGCCTGCCCGACATGGAGCTGGCGGGACCGGTCGGGCGCCTGCGCTCGAACTTCATCAACGGGATCAAGCACATGCCCGTCGCCTTCTCGGCAAGCCCCGCCTCGGTCGGCTGAAACGAATGGCTCGCATCGACATTCCCGAGGGTGAGGGCGGCGACGCCGTCCAGGTCTGGTCGCTGCGACCGGAGATGGGCGGGGCTGTGGCCCGGTTGAGCGATGCCGCCTACAACAAGAGCATTCTGCCGGTCCGCGTCCGGGAGGCGGCGCGGATGCGCATCGCCCAGCTCAACGACTGTCCCATCTGACTGAGCTTTCGGGCTGCGTCGGTGACGCAGCAGGGACTCACCGAGGAATTCTACCGTCACGTCGCCGAGTACCGCACGGCCGACTACTCGGAACAGGAGCGGCTGGCTATCGAGTACGCCGAGCGGTTCGTGCTCGACCACACCCGGATCGATGATGACTTCTTCATCCGGCTGCGGGAGAGCTTCACCGACGCCGAGATCCTCGACCTCACGATCTGTGTGGCCACCTTTCTCGGGCTCGGCCGTCTGCTGCGCGTCCTCGGCATCGACGAGACGTGCCAGGTCGACGTCTCCCCTACGACGCGGCCGGTACCTCCTGGGCCGGCGTCGTAAAGCGGTAGCCCTCGGCCCTCAGCGTGTCGATGAGCTGGGCGAGCATGCCAACGGTGTTGCCCCGGAACCCCCCGCCGTCGTGGAGCAGGATCACGGCGCCGGGGCGCACCTGGGAGAGGATGCGCGACAGCAGGACATCAGGCGGCGGTACCAGGTAGTCGCTCGGATCGATCGACCAGGTGAGCACGCGCAGCCCTCGAGCGTGGGCGGTCGCGATCACGTCGGGCGAGAGGACGCCGGCCGGCGGCCGATAGAAGCGGGGTCGCACGCCGGCGGCGGCCTCGATCAGGTCCGCTCCCCGTCCGACCTCAAACGCCACTCGGGCGTGGGACGCGTAGTTGAGTGTGGTGTCGTGGTCGACCGTGTGGTCGCAGACGGTCTCCCCCTGCGCCACCTCGGCTCGGACGAGCTCCGGATGGGCCCAGGCCCAGCGGCCGATGTCGCAGAACGTGGCCGGGACGCGCTCGGCGCCCAGGATACGGAGCACCTCTGGCGTCCAGGTCGGGTCCGGCCCATCGTCGAACGTGAGAGCCACGACGCGATCGGCCTCGGGCTGGACGGGCGAGGCGGAGGCCACCGGTGACGTGGCAACGACCTCGCCGCTGAGCTCGCCTACCCGCTCGGCCAGCGACGCCGCCGAGCCCGGGTGCCATAGCGTGCGCTCAACGTCGGGCAACCCGGCGCGGACGTCGCCCATCGGCGCAGTGGCGACGAGGCCGGGCTGGCCCGTGCCGGAGCTGCCGGCAGCGCCGGCGGCTCCGGGGGAGCTCGCCGCACCTGGATCGAGCTTCACCAGGCGGACCACCGTCGGCTCGACGGCCGACCCCTGCCGGAGCTCGATCCGGTCGCCCGGTCGTACGGGGACGGAGGCGACGGCCCTGTGCCCGTCGACCAGGATCACTGGGGCCACCGTGTGGTCTCGATCGGTGATGAGGCGGTGGCTCACCACGGCGTAGCGCCGCCCGGGAGGAAGCTCCAGCCCAGCCGAGCGAAGGACCGAGGCGACGGTGGCGCGGGCCCCTGGGAGCAGGAGGCGCCGACCGTTGACGGTGGCGGTCGCGGGGGCCAAGGCGGTGGCTGCGGGTTGCTGCCTCGCTGACCCCCACATGGCGACGATGCAGCCCACCGCCACGACAACACCGACGACCCTCAACCTCACCCGCGTCTCCCGAACAACGCCGGCGGCCGAACCTAACCGGCCCGGATGTCCGGGTAGCAGACGGGGCGGGAACGGCCGCTGAACTCCTGCCGAGGCTCACCCCCCTATTCAGCTTGTGCTCAGCCCACCGACGCTGCCGCCGAGCACGAACGTCGCCGGCCGCCCAGCTGTGCAGATCGAGCGCAGCGAGGGCCTCCCCGGCTCGAGCGCGAACAGGTCAGAGACGTACGGAGGTCGTCGTGGCCGGGACCAATGGCAGGTCCCGGCCACGGCCGGCGCGGGCCCCTACTCCGCTGCGTGCGCTCGCTGTCGAAGAACCGCCCGAGCGTCCTTCTCGACGAGGACGGGCACGAAGTCGCGGATGCGGGCGTCGGCATAGGCGCTGATCGCCTCGTTCATCTGCGCTTCGACCTCATTGGCCGGTATCGGCCGGCTGGTCCCGTCGAACCGCCGGATCAGCTCGTCGGTCACCGCCCGGAGGCGCGACTGCTCGTCGCCGCCACCAAGGAGGTCTCCGCCGCTCACCACTGCGCGAGTCATACAACGTCGCCGCCCCCTGTGCAAGCACGTCTGTGCGCGGCGCAGATCCGGCCCAGCCGGTTGATGTTGGGCGCAATCGGGTCGCCCGTGCGGGCGCATCTGCCGCTACAGCTACAGCTCGGCCGGAGGGACCGCGGCAGCTGTGGCCGCCGTCACGCACTCCTCGTCGACGCCCTCGAGCGACGAGAGGTGGGACACGAGCACCTCCGAGATCTGGCCCAGTTGGCGGAGCTGGTCCCGCGACAGCTGGTCGAACAGGTGGGCCCGCACGCTCACCAGGTGCTTGGGAGCGGCCGTCTCCAGCGTGGCCAGGCCCTCGTCGGTGAGCTTCGCGTACCAGCCCCGCCGGTCCTTGGGGCAACTCTCACGACGCACCCAGCCTGCCTTCTCCAGGCGGCCGATGGCGTGCGACATGCGGCTCGGTGAGGACTGGGTGGCGGCGGCCAGGTCGCTCATGCGCAGCGCCCGCTCGGGAGCCTCCGACAGCAGCACCAGGATGGCGTAGTAGCTGTTGGGCATGCCCGCCTCGGCCTGGAGCTCCCGGTCCAGCTGGGCCCAGAGGAGCCGGGTGGCCGACAGGAAGGCGCGCCAGGTCCGCTGCTCATCGTCATCCAGCCAGCGGATCTCACTCACAGGCCCCAGTCTACCGGACCCGGGCCCATTCCCTTGAGCGCTGAAATAACTAGGTCTAGTCTCGCGTTCAACGGTTCAGAGCTTGAGAACCTCACCTCGAGGGCCTCACCCGACAAAAGGAGCCCACCATGTCTGATGTTGCTACCCAGCTCCCCACCGGTTACGTGGCCGGCACGTGGGATATCGATCCCGTCCACTCTGAGGTGTCCTTCTCCGTACGTCACATGATGGTGAGCAAGGTCCGCGGCCGCTTCGGGTCGTTCCAGGGCCAGATCAGCACCGGCGACGACCACCTGGCCTCGTCGGTGAGCGCCACCATCGACCTGGCGTCGGTGGACACCAACGACGAGACCCGCGACAACCACCTACGCTCCCCCGACTTCCTGGACGTCGAGAACCACAAGACGATGAGCTTCACCTCCACTTCGGTACAGCCCAAGGGCGACGGCTATGTCGTCGAAGGTGAGCTCTCGCTCCATGGCGTCACCCGGCCGGTGACGCTCGACCTCGAGCCCAACGGCTTCGGCCCCGACCCCTTCGGAGGCACCAGGGCGGGCTTCTCGGCCCAGACGGAGATCAGCCGGAAGGACTTCGGGATCACCTTGGACATGCCGCTCGAGGGCGGGGGCGTCGTCGTGGGCGACAAGATCCAGATCACCCTGGAGATCGAGGCGGTCCTGCAGAAGCAGGCCGCCTGATGCAGGGCAACGGGTCGGGCCCCGACCGGACCGCCTTCGTCCTCACCGGCGGGGGCAGCCTGGGGGCGGTCCAGGTGGGCATGCTGTACGCCCTCCTGGAGGCGGGCGTGCACCCGGACCTGGTGGTTGGCAGCTCGGTAGGCGCCTTGAACGGCGCCTACCTGGCTAGCCATCCCACCGTCGAGGGCATCGAGGACCTCGCCGGCCTGTGGGAATCGATCAAACGCACCGAGATCTTCCCGATCAGCCCGCGCCGGATGGTGGCGGGGGCGCTCGGCTGGCGCGACCACCTCTTTGACCCGTTGGGCCTTCGGACCCTGATCTTGAGGGCCAATCTCGGCTTCACCCGACTCGAGGACGCACCGATCGAGCTCCACGTGATGGGGACCGACGTGCGTGCCGGCGCACCGGTCATGCTCTCTCGTGGCGACGCCGTCGACGCGCTCATGGCCAGCGCCGCCATGCCCGGGGCCTTCCCCCCGGTGGAGTTGGACGGCCGGCTTCTCATCGACGGGAGCGTGACCGCCGACACCCCGCTCGAGCAGGCCGAGGCGCTGGGCGCCACCACGATCTACCTGCTGCCGACGGCGGCCCAGGACGACGCGTCGCCTCGCGGGGCGCTGGACATGGTGCAGCACGCCATCGCCCTCGCCCTCCGCCAGAGCGAGTCCAGGCGGCAGGTCGAGGTGTCATCGCGGGTACCGCTCCACGTGCTACCTACCCCGCCGAGGGCAGGGCACTCGGTGTTCGATTTCAGTCACACGATCGAGCTCATCGACTCGGCCTACCTCGAGACGGCCGCCTGGCTGGCCAGCCAGTCGTCGCAGCTGGTGGCGTGATCGCGCTTCGGCTGCCGCGGCTAGCTTCATGACATGAAGCTCGGGCTGCACGTGGGGTATTGGGGCGCAGGTCCGCCTGCCGACGCGACCGCGGCCGTCGCCGAGGCGGAGCGATTGGGTTTCGATTCGGTCTGGACGGCCGAGGCGTACGGCTCGGACGCCCTCACGCCGCTCGCCTGGTGGGGGTCGACGACCAGCCGGGTCAGGCTCGGCACCGACATCGTCCAGATGTCGGCCCGGACGCCGACGGCCACCGCCATGGCCGCCATCACCCTCGACCATCTCAGTGGAGGACGGTTCGTGCTCGGGCTCGGTGTGTCGGGCCCCCAGGTGGTGGAGGGGTGGTACGGGCAACCCTTCCCGAAGCCCCTCGCCCGCACCCGCGAGTACGTCTCGATCATCCGCCAGGTGCTCGCCCGCCAGGAGCCGGTGACCGCATCAGGCGAGCACTACCCGCTGCCCTATCCGGGGGGAACGGGACTCGGCAAGCCGCTCAAGTCCATCGTCCACCCGTTGCGCGCGGACATCCCGATCATCCTGGGCGCCGAGGGCCCGAAGAACGTCGCCCTCGCCGCCGAGATCGCCGACGGCTGGTTCCCCATCTACTACTCGCCCCGTCGGGAGGAGGTCTACCGCGACGCGCTGGCGGAGGGCTTCGCCCGACCGCAGGCGAGGCGCCGCTCGACCGAGTTCGAGATCCTGGCCATGGTGCCCGTCATCATGGACGACGACGTCGAGAAGGCGGCCGACCTCATGCGGCCGACCCTCGCCCTCTACATCGGCGGGATGGGGGCCCGGGAGATGAACTTCCACTACGACGTGTTCGTGCGCATGGGCTACGGGGAGGCAGCGGACAAGATCCAGCAGCTCTACCTCGACGGCCACAAGGACGAAGCGGCGGCGGTCGTGCCGACCGAGCTGATCGAGGAGGTGGCCCTCATCGGTCCGCGAGCCAAGATCAAGGACGACCTCGAGGCCTGGACCTCCTCCCGGGTCACGACGATCCTGCTGGGCGGGACCTCGGTCCCGATGATGCGGACGATGGCCGAGCTGCTCTTGTGAGGTCGTGCGTGCGGGCGCCGAGGGCAGTCAGCGCCTGCTTGTCGACCTTGAGCATCGAGGTGAGCGGGAGCTCGGTCAGCAGCTCGAGCCGATCGGGTGCCTTGTAGTCGGCCAGCCGCTGTCGGCACCACGTCCGGAGGTCGTCGAGCTGCGGTGCTGCGCCGCTCGCGGGCACGACGTAGGCGGCCCCGATCTGACCGAGAACGGGGTCGGGCAGGCCGACGACCGCCACCTTGTCGACGCCGGGGTGCTCGCCCAGGACACCCTCCACCTCGGCCGGGTAGACGTTGTAGCCGCCGCGGATGTACATCTCGCTCCTCCGCCCGACGAGGACCAGGTTGCCGGCGGCGTCGACGCGCCCCAGGTCGCCGGTGGTGAGCCATCCTTCACGTAGCACCTCGGCCGTGCGGACAGGATCGTCCCAGTAGCCGCGCATGACAGCAGCCGAGCGGCAGCGAACCCGGCCGACCTCGCCGCCGCCGGCCGGGTGGCCCTCGGCGTCGACCACCTCGATCGCGACCCCCTCGCTGGCCCTGCCGACCGTGCCCGAGACGACCTCATCGGCGTCGCCGACGCGCGACCGGGTGGTGATGGCCGCCTCGGTGCTCGTGTAGGCCACCACGACGGCGCACCCGAGGCGCCGTCGCATCTCCCGCACCAGCTCGGGCGGCACCGTCGACGCGCCCGTGCCCGCAACCCGCAGACTCGACACGTCCGTGTCGTCGAAGTGCGGATCGGCCAGCATCAGCGACCACTGGGTGGGGACCCCCTGGGCCACCGTGACTGCCTCCTCCTCGATGAGGCGCAGCGCCTGCCCGGCCTTCCAGGGGCTGGGGACGATGACGGTGGTGATGACGTTGACCAGCTCGTCCCAGGGCTTGGTCATGTAGCCGACGTGGGCGAACGGCAACGGCGACAGTCGCCGGTCCCCCGGGCGGCTGAGGTCACCGGCCCCCACCGCGCACGCCTCCAGGTTGGCGTGGCCGAAGACCGCTCCTTTCGGCTCGCCCGTGGTGCCACTGGTCCACACGATGGCCACCGCTTCCGAGCCGTCGATGCGGGGCCGGGGCCTGATCGGGTCCCGGCGGCAGGCCTCGTCGAGCTCGTCCCGGCCGATGAGCCGACCCGCGCCGGGGTGTAGCGCGTGCACGCCCGCGACTCGATCGACGACCGTGAGCCTCGGACGGGTCCGGGAGATGATGCTGGCCACCTCGGCCGGACCCAGGCGGGGGTTGATGCCCGAGGTGACCGCCCCCAGGCGCATGGCGGCCTGGTAGCACACGGCGTAGTCGGACGAGGACGGCAGCATGAGACACACCACGTCGCCCCGCCCGACACCCGCCTCGGCCAGCGTGGCCGCCAGCCCGTCGGCCGCTCGGTCCCAGCCGGCGAACGTGAGCCGGCGCCCTCCGTCGACGAACGCCTCCCGCTCCGGATGGGCCTCGGCCGTGGCCCGCATGAGGTCCACCACGGACCGGAATGACCCCCGCATCGCCTCGATCACGCAGAGGATCGTACGATGCAGAGCCGTGACACTCCTCCCGGTGATCGACGAGGACTCGGGGCCCTTCTGGGAGGGGGCCCGTCGGGGCGAGCTGGTGATGCAGCGGTGCGGCGGCTGCGGCCGCCTCCGCTTCCCGCCCCGCCCCATGTGCCCGCAGTGCCAGTCCACCGAAGTCACCTGGGTGCGGATGTCGGGCCGGGGCACGGTCTGGTCGTTCGTGGTCCCCCACCCGCCGCTGCTTCCCGCCTACGCCGAGCTGGCGCCCTACAACGTCGTGGTGGTGGCCCTCGACGAGGACCCGACCCTACGACTGGTGGGCAACCTGGTGACCTCGGCCGACGGCCCGATCAACGAGCTCCTCGACATCGAGATCGGCACCCCCGTGCGCGTCGTGTTCGCCCCGGTGTCCGACGACGTGTCCCTCCCCCGCTGGGTCCCCGCCTAGCCGCGGCGCGCCCGCGGTTCGTCGTCGGGCCCAGCCTCCCGGGCCGGACGTGGCCGGGGCGCAGACGCGGTTCGTCGTCGGGCCCGGCCCCGCCGGGCGGGGCCTAGCTCTACAGGGCCGCCTGCGCGGCGGCCATCAGGATGGTCGGGCCCCGGAGGTCGCCGATGAGGCCTCCTTCCATGCGGTTCATCACGTAGCAGACAGTGAGGCGCGCGTCCTGGTCGATCACGATCATCGATCCCCCGTAACCACCCCAGAAGCACGTCCGCGGGCCCATGGGCATGAGCTCGCCGCTCAAGCCATAGCCCATCCCCATGCGCATGGGCACCCGGAGCACGAGGTCGGTGCCGTTGGACTGCTCCTCGAAGATGACGTCGCACCCCTTCTCCGACAGCAGGCGCACGCCTGCGGTCTCGCCGCCGCCGGCGATCACGTCCTGGATCGCCGCCACCGAGCGAGCGTTGCCGTGGCCGTTGGCTGCCGGGATCTCGGCCCGGCGCCACCACTCGGTGTTCGCCATCGAGCCGTCGACGTTTGGGTTCATGAGCGTACGTACCGGGATGCTGGTCGGGTCCAGTGTCGAGGCGTCCATCGGCTCGGGCGGGACGACGGGCGATACCCGTTCATCCTCGGATGGAGGAAGCCCGATGTGGAAGTCCGCAGCGAGCGGCCCAGCCACCTCCGACGCGAACCACGTCCCGATGGACACCCCGGTGATACGGCGCACGACCTCGCCGATGAGATACCCCTGCGTGACGGCGTGGTAGCCCGCGGCAGTCCCGGGCTCCCACCACGGCTCCTGGGCTGCGAGGGTCGAGGTGCACTTCTCCCAGTCGGCGAGATCCTCTGGCTGCAACGGCTCGCTGAAGCCGGCGAGGCCGGCCGTGTGGCTCATGATGTGGCGCACTTCGACCGCCTCCTTGCCGCCGGCCGCGAACTCGGGCCAGTAGGTGCGCACCGGGGCAGAGAAGTCGAGCTCGCCGCGATCGGCCAGCATCAGGGCACACAAGAAAGTCATCGTCTTGGTGGTCGACCACACGTTGGTGATGGTGTCCCGTTCCCACGGGGTCGTGCGGGCCTCGTCCGCATGCCCACCCCACACGTCCACCACGGGTCGGCCGTCCACTCGCACGGCGACCGATGCACCGAGATCCGTGCCGGCATCGAGGCTGTCCGCCAACGTCTCGCGGACCGCCTCGAACGGAGCCTCGCAGCTCCCGTGTACCTCAGCCATGTCGTCGATCCCTCCTGTCGCAGCGGAGTCTGTCACCCGCCACCCGGGACCGCCTCTCTCGTGCTGAGTGGCGGCCGTAGGATTCGCAGCATGGATCCGGACGTCGTGCCCTATTACCGTGGCGACCTCGCCCTGGTCCACCACATGGGATTCGGCTTCCACGCCGACGCCTGCGCCCCCGGGATCCTCGCGCTGTTGCAGCCGGTAAGAGATCGGCGCGGCCTCGTGGTCGAGCTCGGGTGCGGGAGCGGGCTGCTCACGCGCCACCTCCTCGACGCCGGCCACCGCGTCGTGGCGACCGACGCCTCGGCCGCCATGCTCGCGCTCGCCCGCGACCACGCTGCGGAGGCAGAGAGCATCCAACAGCTCGTCCTGCCCGACGACGCCGTGCCACCCGCAGACGCCATCGTGTCGACCGGGCACGCCCTGAACTACCTGTCGAACGAGGCCGCCCTCGACCGAGCGCTGGTTGCGGCCGCTCAGGCCCTTCGCCCTGGTGGCGTCCTCGCCATCGACCTCTGCGACCTCGAATGGGGCGTGGCCCGGCGCGGCGAGCCTCCGCTGGTCCAAGTCAACGACGACTGGGTGCTTGCGACCCGCTTCTCGTCGCCGTCGCCCGATCGCTACGTCCGTGAGATGACGGTATTCGTCCGCCACCGGGATGGCTCCTGGCACCGCGACGACGAGCGCCACGACAACGTCCTTATCGACACCTCCCGCGTCCCTTCGCTCCTGGCTGACCACGGCGTCGATGCGAGGATCGCGCCGTCCTTCAGCACCGAGGAGCTGCCCCCGGGTCTGGTCGCCGTCATCGGCCATCGACCCGCGTAACCGTCGCCTCGCCCGGGTCGCGGTCATCAGATGATCTCCCGCACCTCGTCCGCCGGGTCGTAGTTCGGTGCCGGTGTCTCGGTCATGTTGCCTTCCCTCGTTTCGAGAAGAGGACCGCGCTGATCACGGCGCGCGTGCCCATTTGCTGTCATTGCTGGTGCCCGGCTGCGTTCGCGTCAGGATCCGCTGCCAATCACGGCGGCTCCCTGCCGCCTCCGCCACCGCCCAGTAGTCCCGCCTGGCGGTCCTGCTCGGTCTTGCGCTGGTGGCACTCGTAGCAACGGCCGGCCATGTTGTCGCGACTGGTGGGTCCCCCGTTGGCGACCGGATCGACGTGGTCGCGCTCGATGCCGTGGCGCTTGCCGCAGTCCACACAGCCCAGGCCGTCGAAGCCGGGAGGATCGACGAGCTCGAGGGCCGTGCGCAGCTCGGCGGGGATGTGGCGCCCGATGTGTCTGACGGTCTCGATGCGCACCCCGTCGTGGATCACCCCCTTCACGAAGGCCTCCTCGGCTCGCTGGCGGGCCACCGACACGGGGACCGGGCCCCCGCCCACGAGGTGACAGGTCCCCTCCCCGCCGTC